>NZ_BCNF01000014.1 GCF_001485495.1 Gordonia desulfuricans NBRC 100010
GGTCCCGGCTCAATCATCTACGGGTAGTTGGTGATTGATTGTTCCCAGCTCAATCACAAACGGGTAGTAGTTGGTTGACTGTTCTCGACTCAATCATCAACGGGCGGTGGTTAGTTGGTGGTTGAGCCGTCGAGGAGCGTAGCGACGAGACGTGTCGAAACCTCCGCCGGCCGACGTCGACGACGCAACCACCGTCGCAAGCGTGGGCAGACAGGCTCATCTCGCCTGATCCGCGACGTGGCCTTGGCCGGTGGAGGAATCAGTCACCCCGGACGTGTCCGGGGTGACTGCGCGGGGTGAAGACGAGATCCCCGGCCGCGCGTTTCGTGACGCGGGTCGCCGACGACCCGATGATCAGCAGTGTGCGCATGTCCACGACCGACGGGTCGAACTCACCCACGGTGGTCACGGTCAGCGACTGCGTCGGACCGCCGACGTCGCGTCCGAGCACCATCACGCGGTCGGCGTCGACGGTCTCGCTGAGGATGTCCTTGAGCGCGGGGACCTGCCACGCGCGGCTCGCCGACCCCGGGTTGTAGATCGCGATCACCAGGTCCGCCGACAACGCATGCCGGATCCGGTCGGCGATCACCTCCCACGGCTTGAGCCGATCCGAGAGCGACACCACCGCGAAGTCGTGCCCGAGTGGTGCGCCGACGGCGGCTGCCACGGCATTGGCCGCGGTCATTCCCGGGACCACACGCACCGGCACGTCGGCCCATCGCGGTTCGGACGCCACCTCGGCGACGGCGGTCGCCATCGCGAACACGCCGGGGTCACCCGACGACACCACCGCCACCCGAGCGCCGCGCGACGCCAGATCCAGGGCGAAGTCGGCACGTTCGGCCTCGACGCGATTGTCGCTGGCGTGCACGCGTTGTCCCGGACGCGGTGTGACCCGCGCCAGATAGGTGGTGTAGCCGATCAGGTCGGTTGCGGCGTCGAGTTCGCGGCTCACCTCGGGGGTGGTCCACTCCGACGATCCCGGTCCCAGACCGACGACGACGACCTCACCCCGCGGGGCCGGGTCCGCCTCGCCGCGTGGATTGTTGGTGCGACCAGGGACGACGATCATCGAGAAGTAGGGCACCGCAGCCGGATCCACGTCCCGCGCAGGCGCCACCTGCTGCACGTCGGTGGACGCGCGTTCGACGTACCATGCTTCGTCCAGCCGGCCCGCCTCGTCGAGGGCGTCACGCACGCGGGTGAACGTGCGGCCGAGCTTCATCACCGCGAAAGCGTCGGCGCGAGAGAACAGTTCGCGCATGCGGGCCTGGGGCAGGGTGCCGGGGACCACGGTCAGGGTCTCCTCGCCCTCGACCAGCGGCACCGCGATCGCCGCCGACGATGCGCTCACCGACGTCACCCCGGGGATGATCTCGGCACGGAACTCGCCGGCCAGTCGCTTGTGCATGTGCATATACGAGCTGAAGAACAGTGGGTCGCCCTCGGCGAGCAGCGCGACGTCGCGTCCGGCCCGCAGGTGCTCGGCCAGCACCGCGGCGCTCTCGGCGTAGAAGTCCTCCAGCGCACCGGTATAGCCACCCGGATGGTCGGTGGTCTCGGTGGTCACCGGATACATCAGGCGTTCTTCGATCTGCCCGTCCCGCAGATACGGCTGCGCCACCGATCGCGCGATGCTCCGGCCGTGGCGGGCACAGTGATAGGCGACGACGTCGGCGGCACCGATCACCCGTGCGGCCTTGACCGTCACCAGTTCACTGTCACCGGGACCGAGGCCGACACCCCAGAGGGTGCCGGGGGTACGAGAGTCGTCGGATAGCGGGTCGGACACGCTCATTCCTCCGGGCTGGCGAGTGCGTTGACGGCGGCCGCGGTGATCGCCGATCCGCCACGTCGGCCGGTCACGGTGATGAACTCGAGGTCGGTACGGGCGGCGAGTTCGGCACACGACTCGGCGGCCCCGACGAAGCCGACGGGGGCACCGACGATCGCGGCGGGGCGCGGTGCGCCGGCGTCGATCATCTCCAGCAGCGCGAACAACGCGGTCGGGGCGTTGCCGATCGCAACCACCGCGCCTTCCATCTCCGAGCGCCAGAGCTCCAGGGCCGCAGCAGTTCTGGTGGTCTCCAGGCGGGCGGCCAGCACCGGCACCCGCGGATCGTGCAGATGGCACAGCACGTCGTTGTCGGCGGGCAGGCGCTTACGCGTCACACCGCTGGCGACCATCGTCGCGTCACACAGGATCGGGGCACCGCCGGCCAACGCGGTTCGCGCCGCCGACACCACACCCGGCGTCGCCACCACGTCGCGGGTCAGATCGGTCTGCCCGCACGAATGGATCATCCGGACGACCACTCCGGCCACATCCGGCGCGAACGCCGACAGATCGGATTCCTCGCGGATGATCGAGAATGATCGGCGATAGATCGCGGCGCCGTCCCGCAGGTACTCGCTCATGGTGACGACCAGCCTAGGCCACCGCCGGGAGCGGTCGTGCCGGTGCCCGATCGGCTACCGCTGTTCGCGCCGGTAGCCGTCGGCGGTGGCCTCCACCCGCAGATGGGGTCCCGGCGGGGTCCCGCATCCGCGTGCACACCCCACCCAGTGCTCACGGGCGGTGATCGGTTCCCCGGACGACACACGTTCGAGGACATCGGCACGTACCGGGGACAGGCCCTTGGCGCAGCCCGGCGATCCGGCACAACAACTGACCTGCGCCCACGGCGACGACGCATCGAAGATCAGGCCCATCGGTGCCAGTACACGGACCACGGTCTCGGCCACACCCTCGGTGAGATCGCACAGCAGGATCTCGCGATCGGGGGTGATCACGATCGGCGCCTCGACGGCGGCCAGGAACTCACCGAGGCGGGCGGGTAGCCGTCCCAGCTCCACCACCGCCCCGAGCAGGACGCGCTCGTCGTCCTGGGTGAACCATCCGACGATCGGGGAGGTCGGCGCATCCGGCAGGGATTCGTCGACCGGCGCCGACAGCCGGTCGCGTGCCCGCGCGCCCAGTTCGGCCCGTGCCGCGGCATCCAGGTCACGGATCCGCCAGGCACGTCCGTCGCCCCCCACCTCGACCATGTCCGCGGCGACGGCGGTCAGCGCCGCCGGGATGTCGGCCACATCGGTCACCGAGCCGACCACCTCACCGTCGAGCACGATGTCGGCGGCCGAGGCCCCGTGACCCGGATCGCCGCGCAACACCGCGGCCGCATCGGGACCGCGGGTGACGATGTCGCCGTGGCCGTCGTCGAGTCCGAACAGGAACCGTCCGGACAGCTCGGACAGGGCGGCGTCGGCGCGGATCGCCGCGTCGAGCGCGCCTGCGGTCGGCCGGAGGTCGCCGAGTCCGCCGATCCGCCCGGTCACGGCACTGACCTCGATGTTGCGGACCTTCTCGTGGCTGCTGCTCGGCACCAGTCCGGCGTCGGTGAGGGCATCGGCGACGGCGTCGACGTCACCGATGCCGCGGATCTGGAGATTGGCACGTCCGGTCAGTTCGACGAAGCCGTCACCGAATTCGGCGGCGACCCGGGCGACGGTCTGCATCTGGTCGGGTCCGATGGTGCCGCCGAGCAGGCGGATCCGGGCGAGGGCACCGTCTGCGGCGGGGTGTGGATCGAACACCCCGGGGCACCGGTCATGGGCTGGTCGTCGGGCCGCGTCGGTCACGGACTCCAGCGTAGGCCCGCCCCGGTCCGGGGTTCACCTCGCGCCGCCCACCGATCGGGTCGGCCGGTGCGCTGGGGCACACCCCGGCTGCACTAGGCTCGAATCCACCCAGCGTGCAGAAGCCGGTGCGAGTCCGGCGCGGTCGCGCCACTGTGTCGGTGCCCGGTGTGTCCGGATCGCCGAAGTCAGACCTGCGGGCTGGGTACACCGACCCCCGTGACCGGGCGCGCCACCCCGGATGAGGAGCTCCATTCATGATCCTGCTGCTGTCCACCTCCGACACCGACCTGATCACCGCGCACGCCAGTGGCGCCGAGTTCACCATCGCCAACCCGGCGCGGCTGCTCGTCGACGATGTCGCCGGTCTGGTCTCGGCCGCCGACCTCACCGTCGTCCGCATCCTCGGTGGCCGGCGCGCGTGGGAAGAAGGCCTCGACGCGGTGCTCGCGGTGGGCCGCCCGGTGGTGGTGCTCTCCGGTGAGCAGCAGCCCGATCCGGATCTGATGGCACTGTCCACCGTCCCGGCGGGTGTGGCCGCGCAGGCGCACAACTACCTCGCCGCCGGCGGCGTGCCGAATCTGGTGAACCTGCACAACTTCCTGTCCGACACCGTCCTGCTCACCGGGCTCGGTTTCGACGAGCCGGCGCAGACTCCGGCGTGGGGTGTACTCGAGCGCACCGCCACGACCGTCGCCGACGACGCACCGACCATCGCGGTGCTCTACTACCGCGCCCAGCATCTGGCCGGCAACACCCGCTACGTCGACGCGCTGTGCGGGGCGATCGAGGCCGCCGGGGCACGGGCGCTGCCGGTGTACTGTGCGTCGCTGCGCACCGCTCCGGATGAGCTGATCGCATTGCTGGGCACCGCCGATGCGCTGGTGGTGACGGTGCTCGCCGCGGGCGGAGCCACCCCGGCCACCGCGTCGGCCGGCGGCGACGACGAGTCGTGGAACATCGAACGGCTTGCCGCGCTGGATATCCCGATCCTGCAGGGGCTGTGCCTGACCGGCCCTCGGGCGGACTGGGCGGCCAACGACGACGGGCTGTCGCCGCTGGATGTGGCCACCCAGGTGGCGGTCCCGGAGTTCGACGGCCGGATCATCACGGTCCCGTTCTCGTTCAAGGAGTTCGACGAGAACGGCCTGCCCTGGTACCAGCCCGACACCGAGCGCTGCGCCCGGGTGGCCGGCATCGCCGTCGCCCACGCCCGGCTGCGGCACACCGCCGCCGCCGACCGTCGGATCGCGATCATGCTCTCGGCATACCCCACCAAACATGCCCGCATCGGCAATGCCGTCGGCCTGGACACCCCGCGCAGCCTGCTGCGGTTGCTGTCGGCGTTGCGTGCGGCCGGCTACGATCTCGGTGCCGAGTCCGGCCCGGATGCGATTCCCGGCCTGGCCGAGGATGATTCGGATGCCCTGATCCACACGATCATCGCCACCGGTGGTCAGGATCCGTACTGGCTGACCGAAGAGGCCCTGGCCGCCAACCCGATTCGGGTGTCGGCCGCCGACTACACCGCCTGGTTCGCCACCCTGCCTGAGGGTCTGCGCACCGGCGTGATCGAGCACTGGGGTCCGCCGCCGGGGGAGATGTTCGTCGATCATTCGGCCAATCCCGACGGCGACATCGTCGTCGCCGCACTGCAATTCGGCAACATCGCGATCATGGTGCAGCCGCCGCGCGGCTTCGGTGAGAACCCGGTGGCGATCTACCACGACCCCGACCTGCCGCCGTCACACCACTACCTCGCGTCCTACCGCTGGCTGGCCGGTCGCGGCGGTGCCGCCGACGTCGCGGGCTTCGGGGCCGACGCAGTGGTGCACGTGGGCAAGCACGGCAACCTCGAGTGGTTGCCCGGCAAGACCCTCGGCATGTCCGCCGACTGCGGCACCGACGCCGCCCTGGGTGATCTGCCGCTGGTCTACCCGTTCCTGGTCAACGATCCCGGCGAGGGCACCCAGGCCAAGCGACGGGCGCACGCGGTGCTCGTCGATCACCTGATCCCGCCGATGGCGCGCGCCGATTCCTACGGCGACATCGCCCGCCTCGAGCAGCTCCTCGACGAGCACGCCAACATCTCCACCCTCGATCCGGCGAAGCTGCCCGCGATCCGCCAGCAGATCTGGACGCTGCTGACCGCGGCCAAGATGGACCACGACCTCGGTCTGGCGGAACGGCCCGACGAAGAGGTCTTCGACGACATGCTGCTGCACGTCGACGGCTGGCTGTGCGAGATCAAGGACGTCCAGATCCGCGACGGACTGCACGTGCTCGGCGAACCGCCGGTCGACGCCGCCGAGGTCGACCTGGTCCTCGCGATGCTGCGGGCCCGTCAGCTGTGGGGCGGCACCAGCGCCCTGCCCGGCCTGCGCGAGGCCCTGGGCCTGACCGAGGGCAGCGGTGCGGCCGCCCGCACCGACGTCGACGACGTGGAGGAGATCGCCCGCGGTCTGGTCCAGGCATGCGCCGACGGCGACTGGTCGGCGGACGCGGTGACCGCCGCGTCGGCCGGACACCCCGATGCCGTCGCCGACATCCTGCGGTTCGCGGCCACCGAGGTGGTGCCGCGGCTGCGGCAGACCGCGGGCGAGATCCCGCGGGTGCTGCACGCCCTGGAGGGCGGGTTCATCCCGGCCGGCCCGTCGGGCTCACCGCTGCGCGGCCTGATCAACGTGTTGCCCACCGGCCGCAACTTCTACTCGGTCGACCCCAAGGCCGTGCCCTCCCGGCTGGCCTGGGAGACCGGGCGGGCGATGGCCGACTCCCTGCTCGAGCGTTACCTCACCGATCACGGCGAGTACCCGGCGTCGGTGGGTCTGTCGGTGTGGGGGACCTCCGCCATGCGCACCTCCGGTGACGACATCGCCGAGGTGCTCGCCCTGCTCGGCGTCATGCCGATCTGGGACGAGGCCTCGCGCCGGGTGAGCTCGCTGGAACTGATCGAGCTCGCCGAGCTCGGCCGTCCCCGCATCGACGTGACCGTGCGCATCTCCGGGTTCTTCCGTGACGCCTTCCCGCACGTGGTGACGATGCTCGACGACGCGGTCGCCCTCGCGGCGGGTGCCGACGAACCCGACGAACAGAACTTCGTCGCCGCCCACGCCCGCGCCGCGCTCGCCGAGCACGGCGACGAGCGGCGTGCCACAGCCCGCATCTTCGGTTCCAAGCCCGGCACCTACGGCGCCGGTCTGCTGCAGCTGATCGACTCCCGCGACTGGCGCACCGACGAGGACCTGGCGCGGGTCTACACCGAGTGGGGCGGCTACGCCTACGGTCGCGACCTCGGCGGGGTGGCCGCGGTCGACGACATGCGTGCGGCCTACCGGCGGATCGCGGTGGCGGCCAAGAACACCGACACCCGTGAGCACGACATCGCCGATTCCGACGACTATTTCCAGTACCACGGCGGCATGGTGGCCACCGTCCGGGCGCTCACCGGCCGCTCGCCGGAGGCCTACATCGGCGACTCCACCCGCCCCGACGCGGTGCGTACCCGCACGCTGAGCGAGGAGACCAGCCGGGTGTTCCGTGCGCGGGTGGTCAATCCGCGGTGGATCTCGGCGATGCAGCGGCACGGCTACAAGGGTGCCTTCGAGATGGCCGCGACCGTCGACTATCTGTTCGGCTACGACGCCACCACCGACGTGGTCGCCGACTGGATGTACGAGAAGCTCACCGAGGCCTATGTGCTCGACGAGGACAACCGCGAGTTCATGACGCAGTCCAATCCGTGGGCGCTGCACGGCATCGCCGAACGGCTGCTCGAGGCCGTCGAACGCGGGATGTGGCATGAGCCGCCGGCGCAGCTGCTGGAGGATCTGCGGGCGGTGTATCTGCAGACCGAGGGCGACATCGAGGGCCGCAACGAGGACTGAGTGGCGACCGGTACGAGGTGTCGGGAGAAAAACCGGCATCTCGTTCGTTGTACCCACAACGACACCCCTCGGGAAGGCACGATCATGCGTCTGGCAGCTGTACTCCTCTATCTCGCCGTCGAGATCGGCGCGTTCGTGGCGATGACGATGACCCTCGGCTTCGCGTGGGCGGTCCTGATCAGCATCGCCGCGGCGGTCGCCGGGTTCGCGATGCTGCGCTGGCAGGGCGCCAAGGTCTTCGGCAGCCTGCGCCGGGCCGCCCGCAACGAGGTCGATCCCACCGCTCCGCTCGCCGACACCGCACTGGTCGCCGGTGCGTCGTTCCTGCTGATCGTGCCGGGCGTGGTCTCCACCGTGCTGGGCATGATCGCCCTCACCCCGCCGGTCCGTCATCTGCTCCGGCCGGCGGTCGCCGCCTTCGGCGCACGCCGGGTGGTGGTCGCGATGGATCGGGCCGGGGTCTATGCCACCGGGTTCGCCCGGGGCCCGGTGATCGACGGCACCGTCGTCGACGCACCCGCCGCACAGGACCCGACCGTGATCGACGGGGACGTGATGAGCGCCACCGGACCGGGATCGGGCACGTCGGGAGACCGTGGACTGCCGCGGGGCCGCTGACACGTCACATCCTCGATCAGGGCACACTGGACGATCGTGACTACCGAACTCCTGCTGGGCGGTCTGGTGTATTCGTCGAGCGTCCCCGACGCCACCGCGCTGGCCGTCACCGACGGCATCGTCACCTGGGTGGGCACCGACTCGATCGGCCGTGCGCTGCATCCCGACGCCCGGGTCACCGACCTCGTCGGCCGGTTCGTGGCCCCGGCCTTCGTGGACTCCCACGTCCATCTGACCTCCACCGGTCTGGCCCTGTGCGGGCTCACCCTCAACGAGGCCGACGGCCGCGCCGACGTCCTGGCCCGGCTGGCCGCCGCGGTCGCCGGCACCGCACCGGACGAGCTGATCTGGGGCCTGGGCTGGGATTCGTCGACCTGGGCCGGTCCCGACCCCGACGACCGGCGTGCACCGACCACCGCCGAGATCGACGCCGTCGTCGGCGACCGCCCGGTGTACCTGGCCCGCGTCGACGAGCATTCCGCGCTGGCCTCGACCGGACTGCGTCGCCTGGTTCCCGACCTCACCGCCGCGGAGGGATACGAACCGCAACTCCCGCTGATCGCCGCCGCCCACCATCTGGTGCGCGGTGCCGCACAGCGCCTCATCACGCCCGCGATGCGCACCCGGATGCAGCGCACCGCCCTCGACGCCGCCGCCGCGGCCGGCATCGTGATGGTGCACGAGAACGGCGGACCCGACATCACCGGACTCGACGACTTCGTCGCCCTGGCCACCCTCGACCACCCCGTCGGCGTGCGCCGACTGTGGGGTCAGGCCGCCCGCAGCCCCGAGCATGCCGCCGAGCTGATCGCCGCCACCGGCGCCCACGGGCTGGCCGGTGACCTGTTCGTCGACGGCGCGATCGGCTCGCACACCGCCTGGCTGACCGAGCCGTACACGGATGCGCCGGGGGAGTGCGGGATCACCCACATCGACCCCGAGACCGTCCGCGCGCACATCCACGCCTGCACCGTCGCCGGGATCCAGGCCGGTTTCCACGTGATCGGTGACGCCGCGGTGAAGACCGCCGTCGCCGCCTTCGACGCCGTCGCCGACGAGCTCGGAACCCCTGCGGTGGCCCGGTGCGCACACCGCCTCGAACACGCCGAGATGGTCGATGCCGCCGACGCCGCGGTGCTGGCACGCTGCGGTGTGATCGCCGGGCAGCAGCCGTTGTTCGACGCCGAGTGGGGTGGGGCCGACAAGCTCTACGCCCGTCGTCTGGGTGTCGAGCGTGCGGCCACCCTGAACGATTTCGCGATGCTCGCCAAGACCGGCGTGGCGCTGTCGTTCTCCTCCGACTCCCCGGTGACGCCGATGAGCCCGTGGGCCACCGTGCGGGCCGCGGTGCACCATCACCGCCCGGAGAGCGCCCTGTCTGCGCGTGGTGCCTTCTCCGCCTGCACCCGTGGCGGGTGGCGGGCCGGCGGCGTGCACGACGGCCTGACCGGCACCCTGGAGCCGGGTGCCCCGGCACACTTCGCCGTGTGGGAGGTCGACGAGCTCGTCGTCGCCGGATCGCATGCGCGGGTGCAGCGGTGGTCCACCGACCCGCGGTCGCGGGTGCCCGCGCTACCCGATGTGAGCCCGGGCGCGCCGCTGCCCCGGTGTGTGCGGACCGTCCGCGACGGACAGGACATCTTCGTGGGTGCCGATTGGTGAGCCACCCCTCGACGCATCCGTGGACCGGCCTGCGCCTGCCCACCCTCGCCCCGCGCGTGGCGTGGCTGGTGCGCACGGTGGTCGCCGCCGCGGCCGGCGTGGCCATGTGGACGTCGTTCCCGCCCCGCGACTGGTGGTACATGGCGGTGCTGTCGCTCGGCGTGCTCTACGCACTGCTGAGCCAGGGCCGCCCGCGTGCGCGCACCGGCGCATGGATCGGATTCGTCTACGGTCTCGGTTTCTTCGTCCCGTTGCTGCCCTGGATCGGCGTGTACGTCGGCCCGCTGCCGTGGCTCGCGCTGGCCGCCGCACTGGCCGGCTACCTCGCGGTGTTCGGGGTCTGTGCCACGGTCACCATGCGGTTGCCGTTCCCGCCGGTGTGGTTCGCCGCGGTCTGGGTGCTGGTCGAGGCCGCGCGGTCGGCGTTCCCGTTCGGCGGCTTCCCCTGGGGCCGCACCGCGTTCAGTCAGGTCGACGGACCGCTGCTGCCGCTCGCATCGGTCCTGGGCACCGCGGGGGTGAGCGGTGCAGTCGCCCTGTTCGGTGCGTGTCTGGCGTGGGTGGTGCAGTTGCTGCTGTTCCGGCACGCCGCGCCCGGTGCACCGGCACACGGTTCGCTGGTCCGTCCCGGTGTGGTGGCGGTGGTCCTGGCCCTGCTCGGGCCGATCGCGGCGATCGGACTGACCCCCGACACGCTCGACCGCAACGTCTCGGGGACATCGGCCCAGGTCGCCGCCGTGCAGGGCAATGTGCCGCGGCTGGGTCTGGACTTCAACGCGCAGCGTCGGGCGGTGCTCGACAACCACGTGCGCAACACCTTCGGCCTGGCCGATGCGATCGACTCGAACACCGCCGCCCGCCCGGCATTCGTGGCCTGGCCGGAGAACGCCTCCGACATCGACCCGCTCGCGAACCCGGATGCCGCGGCCGAGATCACCGAGGCCTCGGTGGCCGTCGGCGCACCCATCCTGGTGGGCACCCTGGTCCGCGACGCCGACGGCCGCCCCACCAACACCGTCCTGGTGTGGGACGGCGAGAAGGGGCCCGTGGGCCGCTACGACAAGCACATCATCCAGCCGTTCGGTGAGTATCTGCCGTGGCGGCCGTTCTTCCGGATGTTCTCGTCGTATGCCGACATGGCCGGCAACTTCCGGCCGGGCACCGGGTCGTCGGTGCTGCAGGTGCCCACCGACTCGGGCACGATCCCGGTCGGGGTGGCGACCTGCTGGGAGGTCGCCTTCGACCGGGCCGCACAGACCGCCGTCGACCAGGGCGCCCGGATTCTCTACGTCCCCACCAACAACGCCACCTTCGGCCGCACCGACATGACATATCAGCAACTGGCGATGTCCCGATTCCGGGCCGTCGAACACGGTCGGGCGGTAATCGTGGCCGCCACGAGCGGGGTCAGTGCGCTGGTCGAACCGGACGGAACGGTCACCGCACAATCGGGGATCTTCACCGCGGCGGTGCTCTCGGCACGGATGCCGCTCCGCAGTGAGACCACCGTCGCGACCCTGCTGGGGGCATGGCCGGAGCGGGTGATCGCGGGCGCTGCACTCGTGGCGCTTTTGTTTGCGATGGCGACGCGTACTAGGTTCTCTCAGAGGCTCACGACCGGGCGGCGCCGGAAGTCCAGCCCATCCGGAGCAGTACAACACAAGTCAGAGGAGTTCGCCGGTGACGAACAGTGAGGGATCGCCCGCGACCGGAATCGGTGTCCAGCCGGTGGTCGCGTCCGACGGCGCCGGGGCGCTGGTCGTCATTCCCACCTACAACGAGCGGGACAACCTCCCGCTGATCGTCGGACGTCTTCAGGGCGCACTGCCGGGTATCCACGTCCTCGTGGTGGACGACTCCAGCCCGGACGGCACCGGTGAGGTCGCCGACGAGCTGGCCGGCGCCGACGACCTGGCCCGCATCCACACCATGCACCGCGTCGAGAAGGACGGTCTGGGCAAGGCCTACCTCGCCGGTTTCGCCTGGGGACTCGACCGGGACTACCGGGTGGTCATCGAGATGGACGCCGACGGCAGCCACGCCCCCGAACAGCTGTCCGGGCTGCTCGATGCGATCAATGCCGGTGCCGACCTCGCGATCGGTTCGCGCTATGTGCCCGGCGGCAAGCTGGTCAACTGGCCGCGCCGGCGCGAGATCCTCTCCCGCGGGGCCAACACCTATGCGCGCCTCGCGCTGGGTGCCGGGATCCACGACATCACCGCCGGGTACCGCGCCTACCGCCGTGAGGTGCTCGAGAAGATCGACCTCGGCTCGGTGGAGTCGGCCGGATACTGCTTCCAGATCGACCTGGCGTGGCGCACCGTGCAGGCCGGGTTCACCGTCCGCGAGGTGCCGATCACCTTCACCGAACGTGAGATCGGCGTGTCCAAGATGAGCGGCGGGGTCATGTCCGAGGCATTCCTGAACGTGGCGCGATGGGGGCTGGCGAGCCGACTGGCCCAGGTCGGCATCCGACGCGGCTGAGCCCGGCCCGGAGCCGGGAGCGACAGCAGCCCGAACACAGACACAGACGGCAACGGCCGGAGAGGTTGACCCTCTCCGGCCGTTGCCGTCTGTGGTGCCCCGTGGGGCGATCGTTCAGTTGCCCACGCCACGCCGACGCTGCTTGAGCAGCTCCAGGCGCTCGTTGAGCAGCACCTCGAGCTCTTCCTCGCTGCGACGCTCGAGGAGCATGTCCCAGTGCGTGCGCGGCGGCTTCACCTTCTTCTCCTCGGTCACCGTCCCCTCGAGGATGGTGCCCTCCATGCCGTTCTTGCACGGCCACTTCGACGGCACCTCGGCCTCGTCGGCGAAGGGGACGTCGAAGATCTCCCCGTTGTCGGTGCGGTACTGAACGATTCGCCGGGGCGCGAGATCGTGATCACGATCGGTCTCGTAGCTCACCGCACCGAGGCGGCTACCCCGAAGTACTCGATCTGCCATGCTGCGTTCCTTCCGGGTTCTCGACGCTGAACAGGCCCATTCTACCCGCCTGCCGGGCCGTATCCGTCCGGGTCGACGAGTCGACGATCGCCGGGCGGGTCGGACCCACCGGCACGACCGGCCGCACGGTACCGTCTGTTGTCGTGGAGACGACCCGAACCCGGCAACGCCCCTATGCGTGTGCGTGGTGCGGGTCGACGATGGTCGACTCCGAGACGGGTCGTCGCCGCAAGTACTGCAAACGGTCCTGCCGGCAACGCGCCTATGAACAGAGAGCGCAATTGACCGGGTCATCTATTCCCGGCGCATCCGGACTGGGGCTGACCATCCCGCCCGACGCGGTGATCCTGAGTGCTTCCGACGTCGCGGACTTCGGCGATCGGATGTTCGCCTTACGTTGCGCCGCAGAAGATCTCGCGACCGCCGTCGATGAGGACGCCGACACCGCAACCCTGGCCGGACTCGCCTCGGAACTGCTGGCCCGGGCACGCGAGGCCGAACGGCTCCGATAGCCGGGACGCCACGGTCACCACCGGTGCGGTGACGTGGGTGACCGCACCGCGGGTGGCCGGTCCGACGGGTTTACCTCGACGCTGACCAAATGTCTGTCACCGGTCACCCGCGCGGTGTACAAAGGACGTCACTCGCGCATCGAACCCCGACCGGCCCCGCCAGAGTTTCCCGGAGCACGACGAGGTGATCGCGCACCGGAGTTCACCGACATCCACACACGGCTTTGGGGGCCCATATGAGCGCACACGGCAGCACCACGTTCTCCACGGCGATCACCGACGACTCCGTCGGCGGCGGCGGTATCGGCACCAAGCAGCAGCAGATGCTCGATTTCGAGACCAACTGGTACACGTTGGGCGGGGGATCGTCGTCGGAGATCACCGAGCAGTTCGGATTGTCCGACCGCGACTTCTTCACCGAGGTCGACCGCCTCGTCGACACCTCCCCGCCGGCCTCGCTGAGCAGCACCGAACTGCGTCGTATGCGGCGCGTGATCCGCCATCGTCTCTGGATGGCCGGCTGCGCGCGACCCGGTTCCGGCGGGTAGCGTTCGAGTACCACCGTCCGCATCCGGATCCGAGAGTGCTGCACATCCCATGGCCCCGTTCTCCGACGACGATCTCGAGGAGTTCTATCGTCGGATCGAGATCCTCACCGACCTGACGCCGACGCGGCGCGCACCGCGCCGCCCGGCGCCGATCATCGACTGCCCGACCCCGTACAAGGACGCCTTCGTCTCCGAGGGCACGGCACGCGAGGGTATCGACCGGATCCGTCAGGCCGGCCGGCGGGCACCCAACCTGCGGTGCTATCACTGCCGGTGCGGTCGGTGGCACATCACGAGCTCGCCACCGCGCGACGATCTCCCGCGTCGCGTCGAACACCGCCGAGGACGTCGCCGATGACATCACACCCACCGCATACGCCTGATCGTCACACCCCGGAGAGACCCGTCGCGGACGCGCATGCGGTCGCCGTGCTCGACCTCGTCACCGCCGACCCGGCCGGATCGGCCAAGGCCTACCAGCAGCTCCTCGGTCACGGCGCCGCCGACACCGACATCCATGTCGGAAATGCGCGAATACGGTTGCACGACAAGGCCTCCGACGATCCACATCGGGTCCTGTTCACGAGTTCCGACACCGATGCGCAGGTCCGCTTGCTGCAGCGTCGGGGCCTGGATCTGCACCATCGGCATGCCGACGAATGGCATGCGCCCGACGTGCCCGTCGGCGTGATCACCCACGCGCCCGCGGCGCTGCCTGCGCGCGCCGACGACATCGCCGGCCTCGACCACCTCGTCTTCGAGAGCACCGACCGCGATCACGCGGTGGCCCTGTTCGGGTCCACCCTCGGCCTCGACTTCCGGCTCGACCGTCAGGTGTCGCCGGGATTGCGTCAGCTGTTCTTCCGGGCCGGCGATCTCGTCGTGGAGGTGGTCCTCGCCGACGGCGCACCGGCCACCGAGCCGATCTCGCTGTGGGGGATCGCCTGGCGCAGCCACGACGTGACCGCAACCCATCGTCGTCTGACCGATCTCGGTGTCGGGATCTCGGAGGTGCGCGTCGGCCGCAAGCCGGGCACCGCCATCGCCACCGTGTACGACCCGCTGCTCGCCACCCGGACCGTGGTGATCGGTCCCCTGGACGGCTGAACTGCCGACCCGCTGAACTGCCGCCCGCTGAACTGCCCACCCACCCGGTCGCCGGACCGGTGGTCCGGCAGGGCGGGATCGGGATCGGGGCCGACTGGGATTCGTCGGGTCTCGAACATATGATCTATTCATGGGTATGGCTCGGATCGGCGGCGACAGCGGACGACCGCACCGGCCGGCCTTCGTCCGGGTCGGGCACCGGGCGGTGCAGATCGACCTCAACGCGCTGTATCCGCAGACCCCGCACCACAGCGGGACCTATCATCCCGACGGACTCCAGGTGCGCAAGATCGTCACCGGGGTGCTCACCGAATGGGCGCTGTCGGAGTGGGGTGAGTGGTACGGGAAGGTCACCTACACCCTCACCGCCCGTGATCGTCAGGAATCGGTGACCCACTGGGTCCCGGGCTGGGCGCTGAAGCCCACCGACGACCGTCGCAGGCCCACCGACGACCGTCGCCGATCCACCGACGGCCGGCCGGGTGGTCCGCCGCGGCGGTGAGCCGGTTCAGGACGGGGTGCCGATGACCGCCGACCCGAGGAGTTCGCAGGCGGTCAGCGCGAGTGCGAGATCGAGGCGGTCACGGTCGGGCGGTACCTCGGCGAGGGCTTTGCCCACCCGGTACTTCACGGTGTTGCGATGCAGGTTGAGTTGGGTGGCGGTGTGCAGATGACTCTCGCGGGTGGCGAAGAACACCGCGAGCGTCTCACGCAGCGTCGCCGCCGTGGGTGTGTCGTCGGCGAGGGGTCCGAGGATCTCGTGTGCCCACGCCCGGGTCGCGTCGAGGTCCTGGGCGAGCATCGAGACCACCGCGATGCCACGGTCGGCGAATCCCACGATCTGCCCGGTGACACTGCCCGGCATGGACGCCAGCAGGTACGCGGCGTGTGCCTGCCGGTGCGAGCGTCGGAACCCGGTGACACCGTCTCCGGCGAGACCGATCGCCGCGCGGACCCGGGTGTCCGATCCCGACTCCGACGGGAGCACGTCGGGCGGGATCCGGGGGGCCCGCCCCGCATCCAGACGCCCGCCCCGCACACCGAACGGGATCCACATCCAGGCCGTCGTCCGGTCGATCGCGGTGATGATCGGACGTGACTCGGCCCGGACGGCGAGCGCCAGCTCGCGGGCGACCCGGTCGAGGAATCCGGCCTGACGCGGGTCGGCGGCATCGGTCCAGACGATCACCGCGAGGTGACGCTGATCGAGGCGGTACCCGGTCTCGGACTCGAAGGCGCGGGGGTCGGCGTCGGGGGAGTCGAGCAGCCGGCGGATCGCCGCGGCGGCCACGTTGGCGTCGGCGCCGAGCCAGCGCCGCCGTTCGGTCTCGTATGCCTGGAACACGTATCGGGTGATCCAGTCGATGTAGCCGAACATCACGTCGGAGATGTGTCGGGTCACCGCCATCGCGCGGTCGGCGGGCAGATCCAGTTCCTCGATGATCTCGAAACAGGTCATCATGACGCTGTTCTGGCCGAGGTGGTAGGCCCGGACCAGCGAGTTCGACGGCACGTCGCGCTGGGCGAGCCGCAGCGCGTACTCGACGGCGGCCGTGGTCGGCTGGAGGTGGTCGATCGGGATGTCGTTGGCCAGCACGTGGATGATCGTGGACACGTTGCCCTGCACGCTCGCGTGCAGCATCTCCACGAGGTTGGGGTCGGAGTCGAGCTGATCGATCTCGCGCGCCATCATCCCGGTGAGGTCGGTGACCAGTTCCGGTTCGCGCTCGCGCAGCCGAACGGCGATCGCCGCGACCTGTTCGAGCAGTTCGATACTCGCGGCGGCCGGGACCCGGGCCAGTCGGGCCTGCGCCGCGGCCGCTCCGGGATCGGGGGACACCGAGGTCATGGTCACCTCCGTCGATCGAGTCCGGCCAGCGCCGACCGGGCGGCGTGGTAGCCGCACAGGCCGTGGACACCGGCGCCGGGCGGTGTCGCCTGGGAACAGAGATACACCCCGTCCACCCCGAGTGTGTAGGGGTCGTATGCCGGTCGGGGCCGGAAGATCATCTGCAGTCCGTCGTTGGCGCCGCCGATGATGTCACCGTGGGCGAAGTTGGCGTTGTGCCGGCTCAGGTCGGCGGTGCCGGTGCGGTGCGTGGCCACGATCCGGTCCCGGAAGCCGGGGGCGAACCGTTCGATCTGCGCGGTGATCGCCTCGGTGGCGTCGCCGTCGTAGCCGCGCGGCACGTGGGCATAGGCGTAGACCGGATTGAGCCCGTCGCGGCCGCGGGCGGGATCGGCGACGTACTGCTGGCCGAGGAGCACGAACGGTCGCTCCACCATGGTCCCCGCCGCACGCCGGCGTTCGGTGTCGGCGATCTCGGCGAGACCACCACCGAGGTGCACCGTGCCCGCCCGCGCACACGCCGGGTTGCGCCACGGGATGTCACCGCTGATCGCATAGTCCATCTTGAACGCCGACGACCCGACGCGATACCGCCCCAGACCCCGGGCGATCCGGCCGGGCATCAGGTCGCCGTAGAGCGAGAGTGCTTGTGCGGGAGAGAGGTCGAGCAGGACGAGATCGGCGGGCGGGATGTCGTCACGGCGTCGCACCGGGGTACCGGTCACGATGGTGCCGCCGAGTTCGCGCAGTGCCGCCGCGGCCGCCGCGGTGATCTTCCCGGAGCCGCCCTCGGCCACCGGCCAGCCGAATCGGTGACCGCTGGCGGTGATCATCATGCCCAGTGATGCGGTCAGCGGCCGGTCGAGCCGGGTGAACGCATGTGCGGCGATCCCGCCGAACAGTGCACGTCCCTCGTCGGTGCGGAACCATCGCGCCATCACCGTCGCCGGCAGCACCGCCCGGGGGCCGAACGCACCGAGCCGCACCGGATGTCGGGGAACGTGCAGGATCGGGCGGAGCAGATCGGCGGCCAGCTCGTCGAATCCGTCGGCCAGATCGCCGAATGCGGCACGCCAGCGCCGGCCGTCGGGGCCGAGTCCGGCGGCGGTCTCGGCGATCGACCGGTGCAGCAGTCCGGCCCGGCCGTCGTCGAGCGGATGGGCGCAGTCGACCGGCGGAAGCAGCCAGCGCAGTCCGTGGCGGCCGAGGTCGAACTCCTGCCAGAACGGTGAACCCACACCGAGTGGATGGAAGGCCGAGCAGTGATCGTGGACGAGCCCGGGCAGGGTGAGTTCTCCCGACCGGGCACCGCCGCCCACCTCGTCCTGCGCTTCCAGCACCGTGACCTCGACCCCGTTGCGGGCCAGGTGCAGGGCGGCGGCGAGCCCGTTGGGCCCGCCGCCGACGACGACCGCTGAGGTCATCGGGTTCCCTGCGCCGGTGTCGGGACAGCGGGGGTGGTGTCGGTCTCGGTGTCGGCGACGATCCGATCGGAGGTCGCGATCGACCAGTCGACGTCGACGGGGATCGGGCCGTTGGGCAGCCAGGGCTGCTCGGCCACCGCGTCGGCCACCCGATAGGTGCCGGTCTCGATCACGCCGAGCGCGGCGTCGATCACCTTGTACCGCTGGGTGCCCTTGTGGATCGGCTGCGATTCGATCCACGCGACGGTGAACTCGCCGGGTGCGAAGCCGCAGCGTCGTTGCAGGGCGGCGATGAGCTTCTCGTCGTGGAGATGACCGTCACCGAAGTTGAACGCCACCAACGAGTTACAGGAGAACTCGGCCTCCCGGAGGGTGTAGGTGTCGATGTCCGGGCCGAGTTGACGCAGCATCAGCGAATACAGTGCGCGTCCCTGACTGTGCAGCGAGCGCCACGCGAGCATCTGGTGCATCACGACGTCGGCCACCTCCGGGGGATACGTCGAGAGCAACTGGGTGCGGGTGTTCTTCGACGAACGGACCACATGCTGATCGAGTTTATCCTCGGCACCGGGGGCGAAGGCCCAGGTGGCCGACGCCCAGTTGCCGGCGTACTGCCGCATCGACGGCAGGAACGACACCAGGTCCGGACGCAGATTGCCCAGCACCGGGAAGAAGCACAGGCCGATCGCGATCACGACCATCACCCACGGCATGGAGGTGTCGGTCAGTGCATACCCGTCCCAGGCGGGGTGGCCCCAGAACAGGAAGATCGCCGCGTACCCGAACAGCAGATTCCATTCCAGCGGCACCGCGAGCGGGAAGGTCGAGAAGATGAACAGATGGAAGCCCACCATCAGGATCACCGCCGCCAGGGTCAGCCACTTGTCGGTGGAGAACAGCAGGACCAGCGGGGTGACGATCTCGACGATGGTGCCGAGGACGTGGCCGATCCCCGAGGCCAGACGTGACGGCCGCATGTCGGTGGGGAAGTTGCGGTAGTGGGCCCGCTTGATCGACCGGAACGGCAGCCACGGCGTGTTCGACAGCATGGGCGGGATCACCATCGAGAAGTGGTGGCCCAGTTTGGACACACCGGCACCCACCCACACCACGACGATGAGGAGTTTGAGCGCGAGGATCATGTCGACGAAGGGCAGGAAGGCGAAGAAGATCACCGCGGGCAGGTACTGCTCGGAGCGGGCCGCGATGAAGATGACCTTGTCGCGCAGGCCGATCACCACCAGCAGTGCGATCAGCGGGTACATCAGCGCAGGATTGACCAGGCCGTGATTGTCGGCCACCACCGCATCCAGCGACGACGACGCGACGCCGGGGAGTACGAGTGCGACGACGAGATTCACCAGCAGCGCCGCATACAGCACGACGTCGGCGACGGTACGGGTGTCACCGGCGGTGAGCGGTACCCGGGCGGGCCACGGTGGCAGCCGAATGGTGTTCGGCCGCAACCAGAACAGGAATCCTCCGGTCATCGGCTTGAAGTGACCGGCCAGCGGGCCCCAGGAGCCGCCGAGGCCGAGTACCTCGAGCAGCAGGGTCCACAGCACGGCCTTCTGGTAGACGATGGCCTGATCCCACCAGGTGCCGATGTCGAGGACGTTGAACCCGGAGGTGAACGTCGCCACGCACAGGCCGCCGACGACGAACAGCAGCCCACACTTGATCAGGTAGATGATGTGGATGAGTTTCGGTGTGCCGAAGCCGTATTCGGCCCAATGCAGGCCGAGGATGCGGATGCGTTCGAGGAACGGTCGCTCGAGAAAGGTCGCGGGATCCACCGGTGGTGAATCGGGTGTGGTCAGTCCCATGGGAGATCCTTCGTGTCGTCGGGGGAGGGGCTGGTGATGGGTTTCTGTGAACAGATTGCGTATCTGTGAACGACAGATGGGCGTGCGCCATCGGCACGACATCGGTTGTCGCGCAGATCAGGTGAGGGTTGGCGATGACCCGGTGGCGGTCCTGGGTCAGGAACCGGAGGGCTGGAGACCGCGTCGCAGACCCGGTTTGTCGATCTTGCCGACGGGGTTGCGCGGGAGCGCCGCGACGACGTGAATCCGGCCGGGCCGCTTGCTCTTGGCGAGCAGCGGCTCCAGATGGGCGGTGAGGGCCCCGGCGTCGGCGGCGGTGTCGGGATAGGTCACGACGAATGCCACCGGCACCTCGCCGTAGACGTCGTCGGGCGCACCGACGACGGCACATTCGAGGACCGCCGGATGGGTGGCCAGGGCGTTCTCGATCTCCTTGGGGTACAGGTTCTCTCCGCCGCGGATGATCATGTCCTTGATCCGGTCGACCAGGGTGAGGTAACCGTCGGCGTCGAGATGTCCGACGTCGCCGGTGTGCAGCCACCCGTCGACGACGGTCGCCGCCGTCGCCTCCGGCCGGTCGAGGTAGCCGCGCATCACGTTGGGGCCGGCGATCAGGACCTCACCGATCCCGCCGGGCGACACGTCGCGCCCGTCCGGGTCGACGATGCGGATCCGCTGTCCGGGCAGGGCGGGTCCGACGGTGCCGGGTTTGCGTGGTCCGCGCACGGGGTTGCACGCCGACGCGCAGGTCCCCTCGGTGAGGCCGTAGCCCTCGACGATCGGGATCGCGAAGGTGCGCTCGACGCGGCCGAGCAACTCCTTCGAGATCGGCGCGGCGCCGCAGATGGCGAACCGCAGCGAGGTGAGATCCGGCGTGACGTCGTCACCGTCGGCATTCGCGACGAGCAGGGCGTAGATCGTGGGGACGGCGGAGAAGTAGGTCGGCCGCAGTCGTGCGACGTCACCGAAGAACCGGGAGACCGAGAAGTGTCCGGTCACGGTGATCTGACCGCCCGCCAGGATCGGTGCGAGCACGCTGACGCAGATCGCGTTGACGTGGAACAGCGGCAGGACGAGCAGGGCGTGATCGCCGGCGCCCAGGTCGAGCAGTCGCACCATCGTCGAGCCCATGTAGTGCAGGTTGGCGTGGGTGAGCCGGACGCCTTTGGGGCGCCCGGTGGAGCCCGAGGTGTAGATCAGCAGTGCATCGTCGTCGGCGTCGGGTCCGGTTGCCGGCGCCGCCCACCCGGTGGTGGGCCGTTCGGTGAGGTCGTCCACGTGCAGGTGGATCCGGTCCGGATCGGATCCGCCCGCGCTCGCGCCGATCACCACCCGGGCGCCGGCATCGGACAGCTGGCACTCGGCCTCGTCGACGGTGAAGGTCGGATTGACCGGGGTCGCGATCGCGCGCAGCCGCCAGGCCGCCATGAGGGTGATCAGCAGTTCGACACGGTTGGGCAAGAAGGTGGCCACGACGTCGCCACGACCGATCCCGAGCTGGGCGAGCTGCTCGGCGCAGGCGTCGACGCGGTCGGCGAAGTCCCGGTAGGACAGCTCGATCCGGTCGTCGCGGACGCAGGGTGCCGAGCCTCGGTCGGTGAGGTCCCAGGCGAAGTAGGAGGGGGAGATCACGTGCGTACCTTTCGGTCTGTGTGATCCCAGACACTATGGAGGGCAGGTGTGATCTGATACGGCCCGGCGGGCCAGACTTTCCCGAGGCCGTTGTCCCCGGAGGACAAACGCCGAGGTCACCGGCTTAGGGCCGGCGGTGTAGGCGCGCTGCCGGACTCGGCTCGGCGGCCCGGATCTCAGTCGTGGGAGACCTTGGTGCCGAAGAGGACGGCGGCCTCGGTGGCCGCGAGATCACCGAGTCGGCGGCGACCGGCGAGGTACCCGAGCGGGCCGTCGGGGGCGAACTCCCAGGTGGCGCGCAGGGTACGCAGGTGCCCGACGATCCGGTTGGTGGAGAACGACCGCACGCCGTCGAGGACCTGGGCGGTGGGCAGGGGAACCTGGCGGGTTCCGGGCAGGATGCGTCGTCCGGGCCGGGCGGTCAGGGACGCCACCGGTGCACCGTCGATGCGCATCGCGGTACGCACGGTCCGGCCGTCGACGCTGCGCTCGAACTCGGCGAGGTGCTTCGGGATTCCCCAGAGTTCACGCCCGCCTGTGCGGGAGTGGGGGCTGGTCACCCAGATGTGCGGGATGCTCACCCGCGCCCCGTGGCGTGCCGAGAGCACCGGGAACGACGTGAGCAGTTCCTCGTACTGCAACACTCCGCCTTCGGTGTAGTGCACGAACGCCGCCACCACGACGATGCTCCCGCCGATCGTGAGCGGGCGGGAGCCGGCCGGGACCACATCGAGGGTGCCTGCCGGGAGTTCGGTGACCGGGACGACGAACGCCGAGGCGAGCAGGTCACCACCGAGATACCAGGGTTCGGGAGGATAGGGCACACCGTCGGCACCCTGGTGCCAGTCGCGATCGAGCCGGACAGCACCCTCGGTGCGTGCCATGTCTGTCGTCCTTCCCCCCGGAAAAAGGACTCCGACCGAGATCGCCGGGTCGGGGGTCTGGCAATCTCGATCGGAGCCAACTATGACATCGACGGCGCCGCGGACGGCGTTACATCGAGTCGCCGAAGTCTAGCGCGTGCCACGCGGAACAGGAGCCCACGATGGGAGAGATCATCTATGCGGACGACCTTCGGGTCGGTGAGGTCCACGATCTGGGGCCGCACACCGTCGGCGAGGCCGAGCTCGTGGAGTTCGCCTCCGCCTGGGATCCCCAGTCCTTCCACGTCGACAAGGCCGACGCGGAGGCCGGTGCCTTCCGCGGTCTGATCGCGAGCGGGATCCACACCCTGGCGATTGCCCAGCGACTGTCGGTGACCCAGGTGATCGACTCGTGGAGTGTGATCGCCGGACGACGGCTGCGGGAGATCACCTTCACCGCACCCGTGCGGCCCGACGACACCCTCACCGGCTCGTTGCGGGTCGACGCCGTCGAGCTGGACGAGCGTCGGGGTCGCGCGCTGATCACCTATGCGATCGACCTGCGCAACCAGCGTGGCATCGACGTGATGCACGCCGACGTCGAAGCCTATGTCCGGACTCGACCGGCGGGCACCGACTGACCTGCGCCGGGGCCGAGGCGTGCGCCGGGTGACCGCCGCGGCGGTGTCGGGCTGTCGGCGGCCTGTGCCACGATGGCGGTCATGACGTCACGGGCCGATTCCGAGCAGCGGCTGCGCGACCTGACGCGCCTGCGGCGGGTCCGCGACCGGATCGACCGCGAGTACGCCCACCCCCTCGACGTCGAGGCCCTGGCCCGGGGTGCACACATGTCGGCCGGACATCTCAGCCGAGAGTTCAAGCGGGCCTACGGCGAATCGCCCTACTCGTATCTGATGACACGACGGATCGAGCGCGCGATGACACTGCTGCGCCGCGGCGACCTGAGCGTCACCGACGTGTGTTTCGAGGTGGGCTGTTCATCACTGGGCACCTTCAGCACGCGCTTCACCGAGCTGGTCGGCATGTCCCCGCGCGAGTATCGGGCACGAGCCGCCGACGCCACCGCGGGAATCCCGGCGTGCATCGCCAAACAGGTGACCCGACCGGTCAGGAATCGAGAAGTGAGGGCCCCGCATGGCGGTTAGCGTGGACGCCATGACCATCACGATCCAGTACACCTTCCTACCGCAGACCGATCCCGAGGCCGCGCTCGGCTTCTACCGGGACACCCTCGGATTCGAGGTCCGCAACGACGTCGGGTACGAGGGGATGCGGTGGCTGACCGTCGGCCCCGCCGATCAGCCCCAGACCTCGATCGTCCTGCACCCGCCGGCCGTCGATCCCGGTATCACCGACACCGAACGGGAGACCATCCTCGAACTCATCGCCAAGGGCACCTACGGCGCAGCGCTCACGCTGTCCACCGACGACCTGCAAGGACTGTTCGACCGGCTGCAGGCGGCCGGCGCCGACGTCGTGCAGGAGCCGATGGACCAGCCGTACGGCGTGCGCGACTGCGCCTTCCGCGACCCCACCGGCAATCTGCTCCGCATCAACCAGGCCTGATCGGCGCCCGCCCGGCGAGCACCCCCGAGTACCGCCCACCCACCGCCGCCCGTCCATCCCCGAACCGGAGAACCCTTGAGCCGCACCGCGTCCCCGTCCAGCCCACGCCCTGCCGCCGTTCATCCTGCCGACACCCACGACACCATCCGGGTGCACGGCGCCCGCGAGAACAACCTGCGCAACATCGACGTCGAGATCCCGAAACGTCGTCTCACCGTGTTCACCGGGGTATCCGGTTCCGGTAAGAGCTCACTGGTGTTCGCCACCATCGCCGCCGAGTCGCAGCGGATGATCAACGAGACCTACAGTGCCTTCGTCCAGGGCTTCATGCCCGGTCTCGGCCGCCCCGACGTGGACGTCCTCGAGGGACTGACCACCGCGATCATCGTCGACCAGGAACGGATGGGCGCCAACCCGCGCTCGACCGTCGGCACCGCCACCGACGCCAACGCCATGCTGCGAATCCTGTTCAGCCGACTGGGAACCCCCGCCATCGGCTCGCCACAGGCGTTCTCGTTCAATGTCGCCTCGGTGAGCGGTGCCGGAGCGATCGAGGTGGAGCGCGGCGGCCGAAAGGTCAAGGAACGCCGCGAGTTCACCGTCACCGGCGGCATGTGCCCGCGCTGCGAGGGACGCGGCGACGTCTCCGACTTCGACCTGACCGCCCTCTACGACGCCGAGAAGTCACTCGACGAGGGGGCGCTGCTCATCCCCGGATACAGCATGGACGGCTGGTACGGGCGGATCTTCCGGGGTTGCGGCTTCTTCGACCCGGCCAAGCCGATCAGCAAGTTCACCAGACGTCAGCTCGACGCGCTGCTCTACAAGGAGCCCACCCGCATCCAGGTCGACGGCATCAACGTCACCTATGAGGGGCTGATCCCCAAGATCCAGAAGTCCATGCTGTCGAAGGATCGCGAGGCGATGCAGCCGCACATCCGCGCCTTCGTCGACCGCGCCATCACCTTCACCGTCTGTCCGGACTGCGACGGCACGAGACTGTCGGAGACCGCCCGGTCGTCGAAGATCGCGGGCAAGAGCATCGCCGACGTGTGCGCCATGCAGATCACCGATCTGGCCGACTGGGTCCACGGGCTCGACGACGCCTCGGTGGCGCCGCTGCTGACCTCGCTGGGCGAACTGCTCGACGCATTCGTCGAGATCGGGCTGGGGTATCTGTCGCTGGAGCGACCGGCCGGAACACTGTCGGGCGGGGAGTCGCAGCGCACCAAGCTGATCCGGCACCTCGGATCGTCGCTGACCGATGTCACCTATGTCTTCGACGAACCCACCATCGGGCTGCACCCGCACGACATCGCCCGCATGAACGACCTGCTCCTGCAGTTGCGGGACAAGGGCAACACCGTCCTCGTCGTCGAGCACAAGCCGGAGGCGATCGTGATCGCCGACCACGTCGTCGACCTCGGTCCCGGCGCCGGAGCCGGTGGCGGGCAGATCGTGTTCGAGGGGAGCGTCGACGAACTGCGTGGTGCCGACACGCTCACCGGCCGCCACCTCGACGATCGCGCCGCGCTGAAGGCCGAGGTGCGCACCCCCACCGGGACGCTGGAGGTCCGGGGCGCCGACACCCACAACCTGCGGGATGTCGACGTCGACATCCCGCTCGGGGTGCTCGTGGTCCTCACCGGCGTCGCCGGATCCGGCAAGAGCTCACTGATCTCGGGGTCGGTGGCCGGCCGCGACGGCGTGGTGTCGATCGACCAGGGCGCCATCAAGGGCTCGCGGCGCAGTAATCCGGCGACCTACACCGGGCTGCTCGAACCCATCCGCAAGGCCTTCGCCAAGGCAAACGGGGTGAAACCCGCTCTGTTCAGCGCCAATTCGGCCGGGGCCTGCCCCAACTGCAAGGGTGCCGGGGTGGTGTACTCCGACCTCGCGATGATGGGCGGGGTGTCGTCGGTGTGCGAGGTCTGTGAGGGCAGGCGGTTCCAGGCCGAGGTGCTCGAGTACACCTTCGGCGGCCGCAACATCGACGAGGTGCTGACCATGTCGGTGGCGCAGGCCGAGGAGTTCTTCGCCGACGGCGACGCGAAGGTGCCTGCGGCACACAAGATCCTGCGCCGGCTCGCCGACGTCGGGCTCGGCTATCTGACCATCGGGCAGCCGCTGACCACGCTCTCCGGCGGTGAGCGGCAACGCTTGAAGCTCGCCGTCGAGATGGGCGAGAAGGGCGAGATCTACATCCTCGACGAACCCACCACCGGGCTTCATCTCGCCGATGTCGAACAGCTGCTGGCCCTGCTCGACCATCTCGTCGAGCAGGGCCGGTCGGTGATCGTGATCGAACACCATCAGGCGGTGATGGCCCACGCCGACTGGATCATCGATCTGGGCCCGGGGGCAGGCCACGACGGCGGCCAGGTGGTCTTCGAGGGCACCCCCGCCGAGCTGGTGGCCGACCGGCGGACACTCACCGGTCGGCACCTCGCCGAGTACGTGACCGGCTGATCGGGCCCGGTCGACCGGGGCCGATCAGCTGACGACGTCGAGGATCTCGATGACGAAGACCAGGGTGTCGCCGGCCTGGATGCCCGCGGACGGCTGCCCCGAGGTGTAGCCGTCGGCCGGGGCGATCGAGACCACGACCGTGGACCCGACCTTCTGACCGGCGATCGCCTTGCTGAACCCGGGGATCACGCCGTTCAGCGGGAACTCGGCGGGAGTGCCGCGGCCGTAACTGCTGTCGAACTCCTGACCATCGCGGCCGTTGACACCGAGGTAGTTCACACGCACCTCGGCGGTGTCGGCGACGACGGCACCGCTTCCCTCGGTGAGGACGTGCACCTGGGTCTCGGTGACCGAGTACGGCGTGCTGACCGAGATCTTGGGTGCGGTGTCGCCGCTGGGCGGGGTCACCGAGATGCTGCCGGTCGCGCCCTTCGACTCCCATGTGTCGACGGCCGGGGTGTCGTCGGAACCGCACGCGGCGACCACGGTGACGAGGAACAGGGACGCGAAGGCAGCACATAGGCCGCGGTACAGACGCATGCGGTCACGCTAGCCGACGCGCCCCCGGTCCCTCCTCGGTGGTTCTGCGCTCAGGTGGTTCTGCGGTGAGGGGTCACGACACGAGGGCGGCCAGCTGCTCGACCTCGGCGACACTGCCCGGTGACACGAGCATGGTCGACACCCCGGCCCGCTCCCAGACGCCGATCTGCTCGCGGACGTGGTCGAGGTCGCCCACGATCGCCGAGTCGTCGACCACCTCGTCGGGGATGATCGAGGCGGCCTCGTCCTTACGGCCGGACCGGAACAGTTTGGTCACGTCGTCGACCACCTCCGAGTAGCCCATCCGGCGGTAGACCTCGGCGTGGAAGTTGGTGTCCTCGCTGCCCATTCCGCCCATGTACAGCGCGAGGAACGGCTTGATCGCCGCATAGCTGGCGTCGCGGTCGTCGGTGATGACGATCTGGGCGGTCGCGCAGATCTCGAAGTCCTCGCGGCTGCGACGGGCACCGGGCTTGGCGAATCCCTCGTCGAGCCACTCGTTGTAGGTGTCGGCCAGACGCGGGGTGTAGAACAGCGGCAGCCAGCCGTCGGCGATCTCGGCGGCGAGCGCGATGTTCTTGGGGCCCTCGGCACCCAGCATCACCGGGATGTCCGAACGCAGCGGGTGGGTGATGGCCTTGAGCGGTTTGCCCAGGCCGGTGCTGCCGGGTCCCTCATAGGGCAACGGATAGTGCGGGCCCGCACTGGTGACCGGCGCCTCACGTGCCCACACCTGCCGCATGATGTCGATGTATTCACGGGTGCGCGCAAGGGGTTTCGGGAACTTCTGTCCGTACCAGCCCTCGACGACCTGCGGGCCGGAGACGCCGAGCCCGACGATGTGGCGTCCGCCGGACAGATGATCGAGGGTCATCGCCGCCATGGCGCAGGCGGTGGGCGTACGCGCCGACAGCTGCAACACCGACGTGCCGAGCCGGACGCGTTCGGTGGCGGAACCCCACCACGCGAGCGGGGTGTAGGCATCCGAACCCCATGCCTCCGCGGTGAAGACGCTGTCGAATCCGCTCGCCTCCGCGGCCGCCACCAGCTCACGATGTGCCGGATTGGGGCCGGCGCCCCAATATCCCAGTTGCAGACCGAGTTTCACTGAACGTCCCTTCGTCGACGGGGTGGGGTGAGATCGTGGGTGCCGAGATCCCCGGCACGTGTCCTGGTATCCGAACCTATCCGGTGAGTGCATCGGTCACAACCCCAGACATACTCAAATTCATGAGTATGTGAGCGGCTAGGATGGAATCGACCGTGACCGCTGCGCGAAAGGGGACCCGATGGCCTTGCGGCACGCCATCCTGGCCGAGTTGCTCGACGATGCCGGCGCGTCGGGCTACCGGCTCGCCAAGACCTTCGACGTCGCCGTCGCCAGCTACTGGTATGCCACCCCGCAGCAGCTGTACGCCGAGCTCATCCGACTCGAGGCCGAAGGACTGATCAGCGGCCGCGAGGTGGTCCAGGTGCGCCGTCCCAACAAGCGTGTGTACACGCTCACCGACACCGGCCGTGAGGTGCTCGAGCGCTTCGTCGACACCACGTCCCGCCCGACGTTCATGCGTGACGACCTGCTGGTCAAGGTACGCGCCTGTGACATCGGGGAGGTCCCCGCACTGATCGACGATCTCCGGTCACGGTCGCAGCAGTCGCTGGTCAAGGCCGAGTTCATCGAGGGTCTGCTCGCCAAGTTGCGCGGCGACATGTCCGAGGACCGGTTCCTCGCCGAGAGTCCGCGGATCGGGCCGTATCTGACCGGTTTGCGGGGGATCGCCTACGAGCGGGAGAACGCCGCGTGGTGCCGCCGTACCGCAGATGTCCTCACCGCTCGTGGGGGCGGGTCGACCGCCCCCGACTGAGCCTGTCACCCCGACCGACCCTGCCGACGTCGTCGGGTTTGTCGCACACCGGGGATGCGACTGCGGCTACTCGACGCCGAGCTCGGCGGCCACCTCGGCCTTGATCTGCTCGAATTGTGCGCCCATCGCCGTCGCCAGCGCAGTGGCCCCCGACAGCGGTCGCACCATCACCATGAAGTCGTCGATCCGGCCCTTGTCGTCGAGGTGCAGGAAGTCGCAGCCGGTCACAGATCTGTCGCCGACCTTCGCCTCGAACACCAGGGCGTGGTCACGTCCGCCCGGGTCGGCGATCTCGCGGATGTAGTGGAAGTCGGTGAACACCCGCAGCACGCCGCGCAGGATCGCCGCGGTCATGGGCTTGCCCTCGTACGGGCGCATCGCCACCGGGCTGGTGAACACGACGTTGTCGGCGAGCAGGTCGGCCATCGCCGCCGCATCACCCTTCTCGACGGCCTCACGGAATGCACGCATCAGATCCCCTTTGGTCATGGATTTGAGTACTGGCACTCACACTAGGGTTGCCGGGGTCCCGTGTCCAGGGCCGCGACGCCTCCGCAGACCGCGTCGACGAGATCGGCGACGAGGGGATCGGTGTCGGCCCGACGTTCTCGCCAGACCGCCACCGTGCTGATGTGAGCGCGGGTCTTCTCCAAGGGGATCACCTGAACCGGCTCACCCTGGAACATCCTGCCCACCACACCCTCGCCGAGTGCTACGAGCGCGAACGCCTGTCCCGTCGCAACCAGGTGGGCGAGTCCAGCGAAGTTGCCGTCGCTCAACGTGATCCGTTTGTGCACGCCGTTACGTTCGAGGAGCGCGTCGAGATTGCGATAGATCTCGGGTGCGGCGTCGTGGTTGATCGAGGCGAACGGGATGTCGGCGAGGTCGGCGAGCGAGATCGACTCGGGCGATCCCGCGACGAGGCTGGATGCCACCGCGGCGCCGACGGGCTGTCGTTCGAGCATCACGCTGCCGAGGCCTTCGCCGCCCGCGGGTCCGTGGACGAGGGCGAGGTCGATCTCACCGGCACGGAGGTCACGGAGCAGGGGGGCGGTGCTCGCCGGGACGAGCCGGGGCCGGATGCCTGGATACGACTCGGCCAACGCGTCGAGTAGACGATCCCGAACGGTGGGGGTCACCTCCGGGGCGATACCGATGACGGCTTGGCGTGCCGCCTGTTCGGTTGCTGCCGACACCACCGCGGCCAGCCCGTCCACCCGTTCCAGGATGTCGACCGCGCGCGGCAGCAGGACGCGGCCGGCATCGGTGAGGTCGATCCGGCGGTGGGCTCGGATGAACAGTTCCGCCCCGAACTCCCGTTCCAGATCGTTGATCCGCTGGCTCAGCGGTGACGCCGCCATGTGCAGGCGCGCCGCGGCCCGGCTGAAACTTCGTTCCTCGGCCACGGCGACGAAGTATCGGAGATGGAGTAGATCCACGGTGCTCAGCGTATGCCACCTGCGCGACCGAGCCTCCGGACACCGTTGCGGGGCCGTCCTCATCGGTTGCCGGTGGCTGATTGAACGAGGGGCTTCTCTGCTGATTGAGCCGGGAGCGAGCATCGCAGGTTTCGACACGCCTCGTCGCTGTGCTCCTCATCGGCTTTACGATCAACGGCCGGTGGCTGATTGAGCGAGGGGGTTTCTCTGCTGATTGAGCCGGGACCGAGCATCGCGAGGACCCGTGTCGAAATCTCCGCAGTCTCCGTCGGGTGGTGAGTGCCTCCGGGGTGGTTGCGTGGG
>NZ_BCNF01000015.1 GCF_001485495.1 Gordonia desulfuricans NBRC 100010
GGCTGATTGAGCGAGGGGGTTTCTCTGCTGATTGAGCCGGGACCGAGCATCGCGAGGATCCGTGTCGAAATCCGGTGAGACGAGAAGCGTCCGCAACCACCCCGAACACAATGGCTGCGTCCCGAGCTCGACCAACCGAGGTCTCGACATGTCCGGCCGGAGCGCTCCGACCGTCGATGACCGCTGCGGTCATCGACGTCTTCGCCGATCGGTCGTGGTGTATGTGCTCGTCGGCCGATAGCGTCGGATTCGACCCATTCGCCGGTGACCGAAAGGCAGAACCGATGACCCGCGCACCGATCAGGATCGCCAACTTCTCCGGATATCTGGGGGATCGGCGTACCGCCATCGACGAGGCGCTCGCCGGTGACCCGGTGGACGTGCTGATGGGCGACTATCTCGCCGAGATCACCCTCGCATCGCTGTCTGCGGCCTATCACCGAGATCCGAGCCGCGGGTACGTCGAGTACTTCGTGCGTCAACTCCGCCCCCACCTGGCGACCATCGCCGAACGCGGGACCAAGGTGGTGACCAACGCGGGTGGGTTCCATCCGGCCCGCCTCGCCGAGGTGTTGCGTTCGGAGGTCGCCGCCGCCGGAGTCGATCTTCATGTCGCCCACATCGAGGGCGACAACATCCTCACCGACCTGGGACGCCTCGGATCGGAGGGCCATGTCTTCGACAACCTCGACAGCGGTGCGCCCCTGAGCAGCTGGACCGCCACGCCGATCGCCGCCAACGCCTACCTGGGCGGCTGGGGAATCACCGAGGCTCTGCACGCAGGCGCCGACATCGTCGTCTGCGGACGCGTCACCGACGCATCGCTGACCGTCGGCCCGGCCGCCTGGTGGCATGGCTGGTCCACCGACGACTGGGATGCCCTCGCCGGTGCCGTCGTCGCCGGCCACATCATCGAGTGCGGTGCGCACGCGGTCGGCGGCAACTTCTCCGGATTCCTCGACATCCCACACCGTACGGTGCCGGGCTTCCCGATCGGCGAGATCGCCGCCGACGGTACCTGCGTCATCACCAAACACACCCGCGACGGAGGTGCGGTCACCGCAGACACCGTCACCGCACAGCTGGTCTACGAAATCCAGGGCCCGGTCTATCTCAATCCCGACGTCACCGTGCGGCTCGATCATGTCCGCGTGGACGAGGTCGGTCCCGACCGGGTGGCGGTCACCGGGGCCGAGGGTGCACCTCCGCCGCCCACCACCAAGGTCGCCCTGTTCGGTCGGGTCGGCTTCAGCGTCGTCAACACGGTGTTCGTGACCGCGCCGCACGTCGAGGAGAAGATCGCCCTGATCCGCGACCAGCTCGTCGGTGCGCTACCTGACGGAGTCGACGTCGACCTCACCCCGATCGGCACCGCGGCCGACGATCCCGAATCCCAGTGGGCGGCCACCGTCGCGCTCCGCGTGATGGCCACCTCCGATGACGCCGAGACATTGGCATCGGCACATGTCGGTGCCGCCCTCGGCAGCCTCTACCTGCAAGGAATCCCGGGATACTTCCATGACGGTGCGGCCGGACTGCACTCGGCGCCGCAGCCCCGGATCGACTACTGGCCGGGTCTGCTCGACCAGACCGCGCTCGGTCACCGGGCGGTGTTCGCCGACGGCAACTCGCTACCCGCCCCGGTCCCGACCACTGCGCCGGTGGTGCCACAGCCGAATCATCCGGAGCCCCACGAGGCACCCCTGTCGGATCGGGTGACGCGGGTCCCGCTCGGCACCGTGGTCCACGCCCGCAGCGGTGACAAGGGCGGCAACTCCAATGTCGGTGTATGGACGCCGGATCCGCGGGCATGGCTGTGGCTGCGTCGATTCCTGACCACCGACGAGGTGCGCCGGCTGCTCCCGGAGGCCAAGGACCTCGACATCATCCGGCACGAGTTCCCGGATCTGCGCGCCATCCACTTCGTCTTCAAGGGACTTCTGGGGACCGGCGGATCATCGAATCTGCGGATCGACCAGGTGGGCAAGGCGATCGGAGAGTACCTACGCTCACGCCAGGTACTGATCCCAGACGATCTTCTGGGCACCACCGAATTCGACTCGGCCGGTGCAGAATCCGCAGCTACCGGAACACCCGATGACACCACCACGGAGGCCGCGCGGTGAGCCCACTGACCGACAGACTGCGGCACGCGGTCGCCAACCCGGCAACCGACGACACCTTCGATCCCGCAACCGAACTCGGCGACGTCCTCGCCGGATTCGGGATGACCGCAGGCGACACCGGCGGCGCCATCGACTTCATCGGTGCCGATCCGGTGGTACCGAGCACCCTGCGGCTCGGTGGCGCATCGGCGATCGCCCTGGCCGCCAAGTCCGCGGCCGTGGCGAAACTGTGGCGGATGCGGGGCGGCGCCGGTCAGGACATCGCCGTCGATCTCCGCAGCGCACCACATCGGTTGTGTCCCTTCTACGATGCCCGCTGGGAACTGCTCAACGGCTATCCGTGCGGTTCACCGGCGAATGCGTCGAATGCCCTGGGGTTCCGGTTCTATCGGACCGGCGACGACCGCTGGGTGATGCCGCTCAACCTGTATCCGAAGATCAAGATCGCCGCGCAACGGCTGCTCGGGGTACCCGAGGACACCCGGGCGGTGACCGAGGCGATCGGCACCTGGAAGGGTCGCGAACTCGAGACCGCCGGTGCCGAGGCGGGTGTCGTGATGCCGATGCTGCGGACAACCGCCGAACTGATCGACGAGGCCCACTACCGTGACGTGCTCGCCGACATGCCGTTGATCGAGATCACCCGCATCGCCGACGGTGACCCGATCCCGCTGTCGCAGGGCGCAGAGCAACCTCTCGACGGCATCCGTGCGCTGGGAATGGGTCATGTGATCGCCGGCGCCGGTGCCGGTCGTGCGCTGGCACTGCACGGCGCCGATGTGCTCAACCTCTGGCGCCCCAACGAACTCGAACACGACGCCACCTATGTCACCGCGAACGTCGGGGTCCGGTCGTCGACGATCGACCCCTACCGGCCGGAGGGGGCCGAGCGCATCGCCGCACTGCTGCGTGAGGCAGATGTGTTCTACGCCAACCGCCGACCCGGATACCTCACCAAGATCGGACTCGCACCCGACGCCGTCGCCGCCGAGCATCGCGGGATCGTCTACGCCACAGCATCATTGAACGGCGAGAACGGACCCTGGTCTGATCGTGTCGGTTTCGACCAGACCGCGGGCAGTCTCGCCGGGCTCATGCTCCTCGAGGGTGGTGGCGATCAGCCCGCGCTGCCGCCGATCCTCGTCGTCAACGACTACATCGTCTCGTGGCTGATGACGGCCGGGATCGTCGAGGCCCTGGCCCGCCGTGCCGAGGTCGGCGGCAGCTACCGCGTGCATGTCTCTTTGACCCGGGTAGCACTCTGGATCGCCGCACTCGGTGTCTTCGATCGCGACTACGCCCACGAGATCGCCGGCACCGACGCCGGCGGGGGAGCACACCACTATCTCGACCCCGAGACCTTCACCGCCGACACCCCGCTCGGCAGGTACCAGGGCGTGACCGATCAGATCCGGATGTCGGGTACCCCCGGCCGCTACCGCACCGTGCTCGTCCCGCGCGGATCGTCCCGCGCGGAGTGGCTGCCGCACTGATCCGGCGCGTTCGGTGCGCGAGGAATACCGGCACGGCGGAACGCATACCGGCACTGTGCGACACGCCGGCCGGTGAGGTCCGGCCGACACGGTGAGACGTCAGGCGGTCACGGTGGCGAGCTCGGAGTCGCGCAGGTCCTGCCAGGCGCGCACCACCGCAGACAACTGCGCGACGGAGTGACGTCCGAGTCCGCACTCGGTGCCGTACCCGAAGTGGGGCAGGAACTCCGCCGCGATCCGCGCCCGCCGCGTCGCACCGTCGGCGCCGTCTTCGGCGTGGACGAGTCCCAGGTAGAACTCGGTGGTGTCCTCCAGCGCAAGGTCCCCCAACGGCTGCCAATGGGCCCGCCGGGTCCAGCTCGCGACGGTGGCGGCGTGGATGGCGTCGATTCGCCGGGTGACATGGCGCGACAGCCCGTTGGCCAGGGTCACGATCGCCGACGCGTCCCGGGGCAGGATGTGGCGTCCCCCTCGGGCGGCGGCCGCCGCATCCGGTGGATTCCCCATGAACGGTGACGCCCCGAACTTCGAATCGCCGTAGCACAGATGAAAGGTCAGTTCGGCCGCCTCGTCGACCCAGTCGGCCACTCGTGCGGTGGCGGTGAAGATCGCCTCCTGCCCCGCATACGGATTGGGGAACCAGCCTTCGATGGTTGCGAGTTCGGTGGGGAGATCCCACTGCACGGCCAGATCACTCGCCGGGATCACATCGTGCAGGGCGGCGATCGACTCGGCGAGCGCGTCCTCGTAGGCTGCTGCGACCTCCACCTGGGAATCGAAGGTCACAAACGAGTTCACCGCGTTGAACGGAGTCGGGATCGAGACCAGGAACCGGGACTCGGCGGCCAGACGACCCGCATCACGTGCGCGGAGGAATGAACGGTACGAGTCGGCGGCGGTCGTGTGATAGTCGACCGGTCGAAGGGCAGCCGGCGTCCCGGGTCGCACCTGTGCGCGACCGTCGACGACGTCGAGCGTCGGATTGGCGAGGAAGTGGTCGGCCTGCGTCAGCACCCAGTTGGCACGGTCGCCGGGTTCACCGTCGGGTATGCGTCTCACACCCGGTTGGAGGTGGGTGCCGACGAGATCGAATGCGGCGTCGACGTCGGGGACGTTGATGCTGCCGGTGAGATAGAAACCGGTCATCGTGTTCTCAGCTTTCTGTCTGTGGGGAAGCGTGACGGTGGTGTTCCGGTTCGGCGTGCACGGCGCGTTGTCAGAGCAACAGCCCATGACGGGGAGGGAGGGTGCCTCGTAGCGTGTGGTTACCGAGGTGGACGTACTTCCAGCGCGCAGGATCGTGCAGCGAGTGGGTCCGGACGTTCCGCCAGTGCCGGTCGAGTCCATACCGTCGGTCCGTGGCCGACGCCCCCGCGAGTTCGAGCACGCCGCCGGCGATCTCGACTGCGAACTCCTGCGCCAGAGCTTTGGCCGCGGCGATGGTCAGAGATGCCGACGCGGCGGACTCCCGGGACAGTTGTGGCTCCTCGACGGCGGCGTCGATCAGTGCGGTACCGCTCTGTAGAAGGGCTTCCAGGGCATACAGGCGTGCGGTGAGTTCTCCGATCCGGCGGACGACATGTGGTTCGTCGGCGGCGCTGTCGACCCCCGCCTCGAACCAGGGTCGGCTGCGTGTTGCGATGAATCGGGCGCCGTCCTCCAGCGCGGCCCGGGCGATCCCGATGTCGACCGCGGCGTGCAACGCCTGGTCGAAGGCGCCGAGGACCGTCGGGGCGGCGGTGTACGGATCGGGGTCGGGGCCTTCGTCGATCACCAGCTCGTCGGGTACGACAACCGCCTCGAACTGCACTCGACCACTGGCGGTCCCGCGCTGTCCGAATCCGTTCCACGCCGCCAGATCGAGGGTGACGCCCTCGGCGTCCGGCCGCACGAACACGGTGGCCCCGCGGGCGGGTCCGTCGTCGTCGATCCGTGCGGCGACGGCGATCCACCGGGCCCCGAGCACTCCGGTGGCGTAGAACTTGGTGCCGTTGAGCTCCCATCGGCCACGGTCACCCCGGCGGATGGTGGTCGTGCGTTCGATTGCGGTGCGGCTTCCGCGTTCGGCCGAGGCGTTGCCGAGTTGGGCCCCGGCGAGCACGTCGGAGTAGATCGCCGGGGCCGGCGCGGTGTTCCCGAGTCCACGGATCGCCGCATTGATCACATAGTGCGACAACAGCAACTGTCCGACTGCGGAGTCGGCACGTGACAGTTCTCGGAGGATCTCCACGGCGCTCGACAGGGGGAGCTCGGGGCCGCCGTGCTCGGCAGGCACAAGGACTCCCAGTAGCCCGGAGTGGGCAACGTGGGCCAGTTCCACGGTCGGCAGGGTGCCGTCGAGTTCACGTTGCAGCGTGCCGGCACCGATCTCGGTGGCTACCGACTCGGTGACGGCGTGAACTTCACTGGCAGTGAGAAGTACAGGGACAGTGGGTGTCTCGATGGATGTCACGGGTATCTCCTTTGTGTCGTGGACGACGCTATCGATGCGGACACACCCGGTATCACCGCGTCAAGCAACTCCGGCGGGGTGTTCACGAAGTCTGGAAGCCCGACCCGCGCCGGCGGTCTTCAGTAGTCCGACGAGGATCGCCACGGGGCTGTTCGGGGCGGGGACATCGGTGGTGGCGACGGCGATCCGCCGTGATGGCCGTGGCCCGCCGATCGGGCGGACGGCGACGTCGGTGCGCACCGAGTGGATCGCCAGAGCGGGGACCAGTGATACGCCCAGCCCAGCCGCGACCATCGCCTGTACGGTGGCGTAGTCCTGGGATTCGAACGAGACCTCCGGGCTGAACCCGGCTCTCTCGCAGGAGTTTCGGAACACCTGAGCATCCGGACAGCGTCCGGTGGCGGAGCTGACGATCCACTGTTCGTGGGCGAGCGCCAGGAGCGGGACCTCGACGCATGTCGCGAGCCGGTGGGATCGGGGGAGCACCACGAGGAATTCGTCGTCGCACACCGGTGCGGTGACGAGGCCCGGATAGTGGGGTTCGGCACCGGCCACCTCGGTCACCACGCAGGCGTCGGCGTCACCGTCGGCAAGCACTGCGACCCCGTCGTCGGGGTCGGCGACGAGAATCTGTACGTCCACCTCGGGCAGTGCGCGGCGAAGACGGGCGACGGTGGGCGGGACGATGGTCGCCGCGGCACTCGAGAAGGCCACGAGCCGGACCGATCTCGAGTCGGCACCGGCGGCCCGATCCAGGTCGCGCTCGGCTGCTGCGATCCCGTCGAGCAGACCGGGTACATGGTGTAGAAGTCGTTGCCCGACGACGGTCAGCCGCACCCCGTTGGGCGTCCGGACGAACAACTCGTGTCCGAGGTCCCGTTCGAGCGCGGTGATCTGTTGGGAGACTGCCGATGTCGTGTACCTGGTGGCCGTCGCCGCTGCGCTCATGGAACCGCGTCGGGCGACTTCGGCGAACACCGTCAACTTGCGCACGTCGAACATCTGCTCACGGTAAGGAGCGTGCGCGGGCTCGACCAGGCTTGTACGCAGCACGCGGCAAAGGGTCGCGTGGTCCTTGCGCCGGTGACGCCTCGGGGACGTCGGGACCGGGGAGACGTCGGGTGCGGTGGTCTCGGGTCAGTACGTCGACGCCGGTCCCGCCGGCACGATCCCGTGGTGGCGTTCGGCGACGTCGGGGTGGGCCCGCGTTCGCGACTTCCAGGCGTTCTCTCCGTAGGTGTTGAAGATCGGGTTGTCGGGGTCGGTCTCCACACCGCGGGAGAGTGCGGCCAGCTCGGCGGGTAGGTCGATGATCGGGATCCGCGCGTCGAGCGCCGGATTGAAGAAGAACGGGATCGACACCCGGTCGGTGCCCGGTGCCGGGGCCAGCACACGATGCCGTGTCGCGCGCAGGTAGCCGCCGGTCGCGACCTCCAGCAGTTCACCGATGTTGACGATGAACGCACCCTCCAGCGGCGGTGCGTCGATCCAGTCGCCGTCGAGCGTCTCCACCTGCAGACCGGCCGACCTCGGCTCGACGAGGAGCAGGGTGAGCACCCCGGAGTCCTTGTGTGCGCCCACTCCCTGTTCGCTGTCGGCGGTCCCCGGATACCGCACCACCTTGAGCAGGGTGGCCGGCCGGTCGGCGAAGGCGGCGTCGAAGTGGTCGGCGGGTGCACCGAGCGACTGCGCCCACAGCCGCAGCAGTCGCACGCCCACCTCGCCGCATGCGTCGATCCACGACTCGAACGCCTCCCGGAATCCGGCGGGCTCCTGCGGCCACAGGTTCGGTCCCTGCAGGTTCCAATAGCCCTCGGCGTCGTCGATCACAGGTCGATCGGGGCCGATGTCGATCTGCTCGCGCCAGTCGACCCGCCCGTTGGTCAGTTCGCCGCCGAGTCGTGAGTGGCCGCGGAACTGGGGGCTCTCGAGCTGGCTGATCGTGTTCTTCTGCTCGTCGGGCAGGGCGAAGAACTCGCGGGCCGACCTCAGCACGGTGTCGATCCGGTCGGCGGGGATACCGTGCCCGACCAAGTAGAAGAACCCGTGCTGATGGGCCGCCTCGCGCAGCGCGGTGCGAAAGGTGTCCGGATCGGTGGCGGCGTCGGCGAGGTCCAGGATCGGCAGCATGACATCCATGCTGGCACCGCCGCGCCGATGCCGGCCAGCCCGTGCAGACTTTCTTCACGGGTTGAGCGAAATCATCGTGGCCGCGGGTGTGTCTCACCTGACCTGCACAGTTGTCCGGTGATTCACAATCGTGCAGATGCGGCGACGGTGGCGGCGGCCGGTCGTGGGAGACTACTAGCTCGGTCCGATGTCCCGACAACCCTGTGAGGTGGCGATGGAGAGCACTGCGCAGCCCACGCTGACCCAGGCGTGGGATGCCAATCGGTCGATCCAGAAGTCGGCGGCCGTACGGCTGTTCGCGGCGACCAATTCGGCGCTGTATGTCACCTTGATGGAGCGTCACCTCGACTTCGGTGCGCGCCGGACGGAGACCGACCTGGCGATCCGGCTCGAACGCGACATCGCCGAGCTCGGTCTGACCGACCAGCCCAGCGGCCTGGAGCTGCTCAAGCTGTGGGCCAAGCACGGTTGGCTGCACCGCGTACCCGATCCGGTCGTCGCGTCCCAGAACATCTGTCATCTGACGCCCGAGGCCCGATCGGTCCTCGACTACACCCGCCGTCTGCGCCGCGAGGACTCGGTGGCGACCGGCGGGTCGATCAACGGTGTCGCCGCAGGCCTGCGGCGGGTGGCCGGCCAGGTCACCAACGATCCGCACCAGCTCCGCGAGGAGATCGAGCACCAGATCGAGGAGCTCGACGCCGAGCTGGCCGATCTCGATGCCGGTCGGCGTCGCGACCCGGATCTGCGCGCCGCCGAGGACGAGGCCCGCGCCATCGCCTATCAGATGGAGCAGATCCTCTCCGACATCGGCCAGTACGGCAGCATGCTCGACCGCATCACCACCGCACTGCTCGACGACCCGAACGATTCCGACCTGGCCTACCGCGACCGGCAGCGGCAGATGTTCGACGATTACGAAGAGCTGCTCGAATCACCCCAGAGCGCGTCCTATCACGCGTTCACGCACATGGTCCAGGACCCGTCGCAGCGGGCCCGGCTGGTCACCGACATCCAGACCGTCACCGACCAGCTGCCGGGTATCGACCCCGGCCTGCGGTCGGTGATGGACAACTTCTTCGGCCTGGTCACCGAGCAGATGGGCGAGGTGGGCCGGATCCGGCAGCGGTGCGCCCGACGTATCCGTCGTTTCGTCGCCTCCGGCACCCTGGAACAGAGCCGCGGTATCGCCCGGCAGCTCAACGACGCCCTGGCCACCGCCAACGAACTGCTCTCGCAGTCGCTGGCCGACCGCAGGCTCGGCTACGAGATGCCGCTCGCCCCGGCGGCGATCACCTCCAACGGCCGGCTCGCGTTCGAGATCCGCACCCCCGAACCGCCCGCCCCCGCGGTGGTCGCCAGCGGTAAGGCGAATCTCGACTCGTTCGTCTCCCTGGCCGGTCAGGTCGACACCGTCGAGCTGACCGACGCGGTGAACACCGCCGTCGAGGACGGCCCGGTGTCGCTGGCCGACATGATCGACAATCTCGACCAGCCGTTCCTCGCCCACGTCATCGTCTTGTGGTCGTGGGCCCTGCGGCAGCCCTCGGACGCCGCCGGCGCGACCACCGTGGTGCGGTTCGCCTCCCTGGAGGGTGAGGACCGCTACATCGAGGTGCCCGCCCTCACCTTCACCGAACCGATTCCGACCGCGGAGGTCGACGCACTGTGACCAGCACGACCGACTCCACCGACTCGACAGCGACCACCGATTCGACGAATGCCGGCGGTACCGATGACGTGACCTCTGCGCTCGGCGATCGGGCACCCGCCGTGCCGCCGGTGCCCGACGAGTTCACCGGCTACGACGACCTACCCGCCGTCGCCCGCGGATCCGGCGACGACGGCCCCCGCACACCGCGTTTCGACGGCGATGTCAGCGCGATGCCCGACCGTGCGTGCTGGGCGTTGCAGAACCTGCTCGCCCGGCGCTATGTCAGCGGTGACCGCACCCCGCAGCTGTGGGCCTGGGTGATCGAGTACCAGGAACTCCTGCGGATCCGGCTCTCGGAGCTCGATCTGCGTCTGCGGCTGGCCACCGAACTCGAGGTGGCCTTCGTCGAGCAGGTGGGCTACGACTCCCGATGGGGTCGGCGACTGCTCAAACGCGAGACCATCCAGACCTACGACGCCATCCTCGCGCTGCATCTGGCCAAGCATGTCCGTGCGGCCCGCGAGGAGCGGGTGCTGATCACCACCGAGGAGATCCACGAACTGTTCGCCGGGGTGTCCAACACGATCGACCGCGACCTCGCCCTGTTCGACAAGCGGATCGACAAGGCGATCGACAAGCTGGAGGAGATCGAGATCCTCCGCCGGCATCGGGACGATCCGGACACGTTCACCGTCAGCCCGGCGATCACCGCGATCATGACCGCCTCGGTGATCACCGATCTGCAGCGCCAGTTCGAGCAGTTCATCGGTTCCGGGGAGGAGCCGGCCGATGCCGACCCCGGCGGCGACGGGGGCAGATCCGTCGGAGTCGACGGCGAGGGGCATGTCGGCGACGACGACTACCGCGATCCCGGCAGCTCCGGGACCGATACCGCCGGCACCCATCACGCCGACACCGACGATGACGACGACACCGACGACGCAGACGAAGGAGACGAATGGTGAGCAACCGGGTCGACCAGTTCCACCTGTCCCGGCTCCAGCTGATCAACTGGGGTGTCTTCGACGGCTACCACTCGATTCCGTTCAGCACCAACGGCTCTCTGATCACCGGTTCCTCCGGTAGCGGCAAATCGTCACTGCTGGATGCGATCTCGCTGGCGTTCCTGCCCGACCACCGCCGCAACTTCAACGCCTCCGGGGACGCGACCGCCGCCGGTGCGGCCAGCGGCAAGCGCACCGTCGGTAAGTATGTGCGCGGTGCGTGGGGTGAGCGTCGTGACGGCGTCACCGCGACCCGCGAGATCATGTATCTGCGCGGCACCGGCCCGGCCTGGGCGGCGATCTCGGTCACCTACACCTCCGATTCGGGGACCTCGATCACCGGCCTGGTGCTCAAGTGGCTGGCCGCGGGCAAGATGACCGACGCGCACAGCGCCTACTTCATCGCCGACGGCGACGTCGACATCGTCGACGTGTGCAACGAGTGGGCCCAGGGCAACCACAACTCGGCCCGGCTGCGTGAGCGTGGCTGGCGTGGCGGGCCGGGGGAGGGCAAGTACCTGGCCTCGCTCTACTCGCTGATCGGCATCCGCGGTTCCGATGCCGCCCAACAGCTCCTCGGAAAGGCCAAGTCGCTCAAGAGCGTCGGCGGCCTGGCGCAGTTCGTGCGCGAGTTCATGCTCGACGAGCCGACCAGTATCGCCGGGATCAAGGACGCCCTGGACCAGATCGATCCGCTGGTCGAGGCGCGGGAACTGCTCGACGTGGCGCGACGCAAGCGCACCATCCTGGGCAACATCGAGGCCGTCCAGGAACGTTATGCCACCGAGGCGGCCAAGTTCACCGTCCTCGACACCATCGACACCGCCGCGGTGCGCGCGTACCTGACCAATCTGCGGTTACGTAACGCCGAGCCGGAGATCGCCGACCTCGACGACCAGATCGCGCGTCTGGACGGCGATCTCGCCGCACTGACCGCCCAACACGACCAGCTGCGCACCGACCACAGTCATCTGTTGTCGCGGATCGCTTCCAGCACAGCCGATCTCGCACCACTGCAGGAACAGCTGGCGTCGGCGCAGAAGTCGGCCAACGAGGTGTCGGTGCGCCGCGCCGCCTATGAGTCCAAGATGTCGGCGCTCGACGTGGAGATCCCCGAGACCGCCGAGGACTTCTGGCAGCTGCGCGAGACGCTGATCGAGGACGCCACCCGTCTCGACGGTCAGCTCGAGGCCGGCAAGCACCACTATGCCGAGGCCCTGGCCGAGGAGGTCACCGCCCGGACCCGCCGTGACGCCGCCTACGAGGAGCTCACCCGCGTCCGGACCGCCGGGTCGGCGCTGCCGCGTGCCGAGCACGAGATGCGTCGTGTGCTGGCCGATGCCCTGCAGATCGACGAGTCCGAGCTGCGGTATGTCGCCGAGATGGTCGAACTCGACCCGGAGCAGGAACGCTGGCGTCCCGCGGTGGAGAAGGTGCTGCGCACCGCGGGCCTGCGCCTTTTGGTACCCGACGACCACTTCCGGTCGGCGCTGCGCTTCGTCAACACCCACGACATGCGCGGGCGCATCCAGTTGCACCGCGCGGAGCGCCGGGCCATCCCGGCGGTCGAGCCGGGCACCCTGGGCGCGACACTGCGGGCCGTCGACCCGGACCATCCGACTTCGGCGGAGGCGCTGGCGATCCTCGGTCGCCTGGGCAACTACGCATGCGTCGACTCCCCGGCGGACTTCGCCGAGCACACCAAGGCGGTCACCGATCAGGGTCTGCGCAAGGACTCGGCGAAGCTCGCGATCAAGGACGACCGGCAGGTCCTGCGCGCCTCGCAGTACATCTTCGTCGGCAACGTCGACGCCAAGATCGCCGCCCTGCAGGAAGAGCTCGACCAGGAGGAGAAGACGCACGAGGCGGCACAGCTCGCCAGTGCATCGCTGGAGGCCGAACGCACCGACAAGGCCCGCCGTCGCGACGCCTACCGGGCGGTGTGCGAGCAGTTCACGCAGTGGACCGAGATCGACGTCGACACCGCCGACGACCGGGCCGAGCGTCTCAACGATCAGTACGAGCTGCTGATGGAGGACAACCCCGACATCGAGGCCCTGCAGCGCAAGGCCGAGGAGATCTGGGAGCAGGTCCGTGCGGCGATCTCGAAGGCCGCGCTGGTCCGCGACCGGATCGCCACCCATGACCACCGCCGTACCGCGCTGCTCGACCTCGTCGACCGGATCAGGCCCGAGGACATCCCGGCAGCCGCCGAGACCGCCCTCGACACCTTCCGCGAGGACTCGCCGGCGACGCTGGACGTGCTCGCGCCCGAACCCTATCGGCAGGAGCTGATGAAGGCCGTGGTCCGGGACCGCGACCGGATGCGCGCCGACGCCCGGCGCTCGCGCGACGAGCTCGCCCGGATCCTCGCCGGCTATGACGAGGAGTTCCCCGACGCCATCCCCAACGACAGCGACGATTTCGACGAACGCATCCACGACTATGTGGCGTTGTGCCGTCGCATCGACGAGCGGGAGCTGCCGTCGGCGTATGAGCGGATGCGCCGCCTGATCACCGAGCAGGCACCCGGTGCGATCCTGAACCTGCACATGGCCGCCGATGCCGAGGAACGACGCATCCTCGACCAGATCGAACGGGTCAACGCCGGTCTGGGATCGGTGGCGTTCAACCGCGGTACCCGGCTGCGGCTGCAGCCGGGTCGCAAGGCGCTGGCCGCGGCCGCCGAACTCACCGAGAAGGCCCGGCTGATCGCGCAGCGCTCCACCGCGGTCGCCTTCGGCGACGAACAGGCGATCCTCGAGCAATACGCCGACATCCTGATGCTGCGTGAGCGTCTGGCCGGCGGTACCCCGGAAGACCGGCAGTGGACCCGCGACGCGCTCGACGTGCGCAACCGCTTCGACTTCTACTGCGCCGAGCACGATGTGCAGACCGGCGAGACCATCCGCACCTACTCCAATGCCGGGGACAACTCCGGTGGCGAGCAGGAGAAACTGATGGCGTTCTGTCTGGCCGGTGCTCTGAGTTTCAACCTGGCCAGCCCCGACGGGCACGACAACCGGCCGATCTTCGCGCAGTTGATGCTCGACGAGGCGTTCTCGAAGTCGGATCCGCAGTTCGCCCAGCAGGCGTTGTCGGCGTTCCGGAAGTTCGGTTTCCAGCTGATCATCGTGGCGACGGTGCAGAACACCAGCACCATCCAGCCCTACATCGACAACGTGGTGATGGTGTCGAAGACCGAGGACGCGAACGGCCGTCCGGTGGCCACCGCGATGTCGACGTCGATCGGGGCCTTCGCCGATCTGCGGCGGTCGTCGGGAAAGAACCAGCTGATCTGAATCGGCGGCCGGCCCCGGCCGCCGGTCGATCCGAGAGACCAGACGAGCCGGGGTGGGATGTCGCTGACATCCCACCCCGGCTCGTCTCGGTGGACCGGCGGCCGGCGGTCACATGGGCCGGTTGCTGCCCCGGTACTTGCGGTGGTACTCGTCGTAGAGGTCGGAGTTCTTCTCGCGCTCCCGCTTGTTGATCAGGTCGGGATCGAGTCCGTGCTGGGACAGCCGGTAGCGGCGGTAGACACGGTTCAGGGCGATCGAGAAGAAGATGTAGGGGATCAGGATCGGCACGGTCATGTTCGCGCGCACCACCCAGTCGGCGGGGACGAACAGCAACGGGATCAGGATGATCACACAGGGGATCGCCCACCAGGCGACCATGCGGGCGGCCGCTCCCGCGCCCGCGAGGTCGTTGGCCACCCAGGTGCGCATCGAATCGGGGAGCTTGGCCCCGTAGACGTACTTGATGTACTGCAGGCCGTGCGGACGTTCGTCCGTCTCGGGCTCGGCGGCAGGGTTCGTGCGGACCATGCGGATTTCCTCGTTTTCGACCGGTGCTTCGGCTTCCAGTGTCGCAGACCCGGGTGGGGTGCGGTGGCACACCATGACTCAATCGGTAGTGTGCAATTGAATTGTACTCTCGTGATCTGTGGAGATGCACATCGCGCCCCGCACCCGCCCGGGAGGACTACTGGCGGGTCACCGCTTGAGCGGCGAGTAGAACACCAGCCCGTTGCCCTTGTTGTCGTAGACCACCGCACGACGCTCGTGCGCATCGTCGTACGGGCCCTTGACGATCCCGCCGCCGCTGGCCTCGATCGCCTTCGCCGCGGCGTCGACGTCGGAGGTCTTGATCCCGACGACCACCTGCCCGGGGATCGGATGGTCGATCTCGGTCGCCAGGGCCAGGGTCACCGCACCGCCGTCGAGCGCCGCGAAATGTGCGCCGTCGCGGAACTTGAGGGCCATACCCAGGGTGTCGCCGTAGAACTTGATCGACTCGTCCAGGTCGTCGGTCGACAGGACGATCATGCGGACTTCGTGCTCACTCATCGAGACTCCTTCTGTGACAGGACGTCTCCCAGCCTAGGCCGCGCCGGTCCGATACCGACAGGCCTCGGCGCGGAATTGGTCCAGAGGTCCCGGGTGCCGTACCCGGGGTGACGACGCCTCAGAGGCGGTGGTGCTCGTGGGTGATCGGGTAGAGCACGTCGACGTCGACCGCCGACGGGGCGTCGGACCGGTTGCGGCGGATGTTCCAGATCAGGACCACCAGGGTGCCGAGTCCGGCGTACAGCCCCAGGCACACCCACGCGGTGGTGCTGGTGGCCGCCGGGAAGTACAGCGAGTTGCGGATCAGCTGGGCGCCGCCACCGGTGGGCAACCATTCACCGAGCCCCGCCCAGAATCCGGGCAGGAAGGTCCACGGGATCGACGCCCCCGAGATGGTCGCACCGATCAGGAAGTAGAAGCCGCCGGCAAGGGAACCGATGGGGCCGAACAGCGTGACGAAGCCTGCGGTGGATCCGGTGATGGCCAGCGACACCAGGAAGTAGGTCCAGAACAGGGTGAGGGTGTCGGCGGAGCTGCCGATCCCGAAGAACGACGAGAACAACAGCACGATCAGCGCCGACGCCACCGCATAGGCCAGGAGCGCGCCGACGTGCCCGAGGCCACGACGCACCGAACGGGGCACCCGGGGCATCAGGCGGCCGATTCCGAGTGAGGCGATGCTGCCGCCGAGGGAGAGCACCTGGAGGATGTAGCCGAGGGAGGCGCCGTTGATGTCGTCGTCGGACAGGGCGACGACGTCGTCGGGGAGGGTCTGTGGCAGCCCTTGTTGCCGATTGATCTCGGCGGCAAGGGTTTTGATGGTTCCGGCCGGTAGTGCGCCGCCGGCCCCGGCGGTGATCGCCACGACCCCGTCGGCCGTCAGGTCCAGACCGCCGGCCACCTCGCGGGTACGGATGGCCTCGGTGAGTGCCGCGCGATCGGGGTAGGTGGTCGTGGCGAAAGAACCGTCGGCCTGGAGCTGCGTGGTGAGGGTCTCGGTGTGGGCGGCGGGCCCGACGAGCCCCACGGGCAGGTCGCGCGGCGACGGGGAATGCCCGACGCCGAGATAGAACGAACCGAGCCCCAGCTGGATCAGGGCACCGGCGAAGACGACGGCGACGAGCAGTCGTCGATACCGAGCGCCGAACGACAGGGGTTCGGTGGAGGTCAAGGACATGCGGGAGTTCCCTTTCGCGGACGCCGACGGATGTGGTTCAGGCGGCGTCGAGAACGGCGAGGTGGCCGGTGACGGCCACCGAGATCTGGGTCCGGACATCGGCGATGGTGTCGCGGTCGGGGTAGGAATGGGTCGAGCGCCCGGCGATGGCCAGGTGTACGACGCCGAAGATCATCCGCGCGGTCAGCAGCGCACGGTCGGGGTCGGACACCAGGCCGTGGGCGTCGGCGTCGTCGATGAGCCGTTGCGCGATGTGCGCCTCGAGGTCGCCGACCAGGGCCAGACCTTCCTCGCGGTAGCGGTCACCGGACACGCCGAACAGCAGTTCCCGCTGGTAGCTGCATCCGTTGGCCGGGTCGGAGTCCACATAGGCGAGCACCGGACCGACCATCGCCAGGATCGCCTCGGCGGTGTCGGGGATGTCTGCCGCGGCTGCCACACCGGCATCGATGGCGGCCCGGAAGTCTCCGTTGAGCACCATCAGCAGCAGCTCACTCTTCGACGACGCGTACCGGAACACCGTGCCCGCGGCGACGTCGGCGCGGTCGGCCACCTGACTGGTCGAGACCGCCTCGAACCCCTGCTGGGCGAACAGATCGGCGGCAGCACGAAAGATCCGTTCGTGCTTGTCGCGCATGTTCCGCACCCGACGACCGGGTGAGGGTGTGGACGTGGGGGTCACCAGATCTCCCTCCAGCGATGATCGATGATCGTACTCATTGCTGAGTCTAGTCATTATTCGCCGGGAGTCTACAACGCGCACGATCGGTGGACCGGCTCGGGGCGGCGTCGGCGATCACCACAGATACGAGAACCGCCGCGGCCGTGGTGGCCGCGGCGGTTCTCGCGGTGTCGGGGTGCGCGGTCCGGCCCTGCCGGGTCGGACCGCGAGCCGAGATCAGTCGGGCACGGGGATCAGCCCTGTACCGAGATCAGCCCTGTACCGAGCTCAGTGCCTCGTTGAAGATGGCGCTCGGCCGCATCACGGCGGCGAGCTTCTCGGCGTCGGGGGCGTAGTACCCGCCGATGTCGACCTGATCGCCCTGGACCTTGTTCAGCTCCTCGACGATCGCCGACTCCTGAGCGGCCAGGGTGGCGGCCAGCGGGGCGAACTTCGCCGCGAGGTCGGCGTCCTCGGTCTGCTCGGCGAGGGCCTGTGCCCAGTACATCGCCAGGTAGAACTGGCTGCCGCGGTTGTCGAGCTCGCCGGTGTTGCGCGAGGGACCCTTGTTGTTCTCCAGCAGCTTGCCGGTCGCACTGTCGAGGGTCTTGGCCAGGATCAGCGCCTTGGCGTTGTCGGTCTTGCGGCCGAGGTCCTCGAGGCTCACCGCGAGCGCCAGGAACTCGCCGAGGGAGTCCCACCGCAGGTGGTTCTCCTCGATGAGCTGCTTGACGTGCTTGGGCGCCGAGCCACCGGCACCGGTCTCGTACAGGCCACCACCGGCCATCAGCGGCACGATCGAGAGCATCTTGGCGCTGGTGCCCAGCTCCAGGATCGGGAACAGGTCGGTGAGGTAGTCACGCAGGATGTTGCCGGTCGCCGAGATGGTGTCCAGGCCGCGGATCAGGCGCTCCATGGTGTACCGGATGGCACGGACCTGCGACATGATCTGGATGTCCAGACCGTCGGTGTCGTGATCCTTCAGGTAGGTGTGCACCTTGGCGATCAGCTCGTTCTCGTGCGGGCGGTACGGATCGAGCCAGAACACCACCGGCATACCGGATTCGCGCGAGCGGGTGACGGCGAGCTTCACCCAGTCGCGGATGGGGGCGTCCTTGACGATGCACAGACGCCAGATGTCACCCTCTTCGACGTCCTGGGTCAGCAGCACCTCGCCAGTGGCGTTGTCGGTGATGTTGGCGACACCGGCCGCCGGGACCTCGAAGGTCTTGTCGTGGGAGCCGTACTCCTCGGCCTTCTGTGCCATCAGGCCGACGTTGGGGACGGTGCCCATGGTGGTCGGGTCGAAGGCACCGTTGGTCTTACAGAAGTTGACCATCTCCTGGTAGATGCGGGAGAAGGTGGACTCCGGGTTGACCGCCTTGGTGTCCTTCGGGCGTCCGTCGGCGCCGTACATCTTGCCGCCGGCGCGGATCATGGCCGGCATCGAGGCGTCGACGATGACGTCGCTGGGCGAGTGGAAGTTGGAGATGCCGCGGGCCGAGTCGACCATCGCCAGCTCCGGGCGGTGCTCATGACACTTGTGCAGGTCGTCGACGATCTCCTCGCGCTTGGACGCGGGCAGGGTCTCGATCTTGGCGTACAGGTCCGACAGGCCGTTGTTGACGTTGACGCCGAGCTCGTCGAAGAGCTCACCGTGCTTGGCGAAGGCCTCCTTGTAGAAGGTGCGCACCGCGTGGCCGAAGACGATCGGGTGGCTCACCCGCATCATGGTGGCCTTGACGTGCAGGGAGAACATGACGCCGGTCTTGTAGGCGTCTTCCATCTGCTCTTCGTAGAACTCGATGAGCGCCGTCTTGCTCATGAACATGCTGTCGATGACGTCGCCGTCGGTCAGCGACACCTCGGGCTTGAGCACCACGGTCTCGCCGGCGGCGGTGAGCAGCTCCATCCGGACCTTGCGGTCGCCCTTGACCGTCATCGACTTCTCGCCGTGATAGAAGTCGCCCTCACGCATGTGTGCGACGTGCGTACGCGAGGCCATCGACCACTTGCCCATGCTGTGCGGGTGCTTGCGCGCATACTCCTTGACCGCCTTGGGGGCGCGGCGATCGGAGTTGCCTTCGCGCAGAACCGGGTTCACCGCACTGCCGAGGCACTTGGTGTACCGGGTGCGGATCGCCTGCTCTTCCTCGGTCTTCGGATTGTCCGGGAAATCGGGGATGTCGTATCCCTTGCCCTGCAGTTCCTTGATGGCGGCGTGCAGCTGCGGCACCGATGCGCTGATGTTGGGCAGCTTGATGATGTTGGTGTCAGGGTCCTGGGTCAGCCGGCCGAGCTCGGCCAGGTTGTCGGTGACCTTCTGCTCGTCGGTCAGACGCTCGGGGAACTCGGCGAGAATACGTGCGGCCACCGAGATGTCACTGGTCGCGACATTGATGTCGGCGGCATCGGCGAAGGTGCGAATGACCGGCAGGAATGCGTGCGTCGCCAGCATCGGCGCCTCGTCGGTGAGTGTGTAGATGATGGTCGGCTTTTCCTGGGTCATGTTCCGCCTTCGCCTCGTAATCGTCACGCGACGTCGCGGTCCGTGTTGCCCGACGTCGCCTACTTGTCGCCGTGGTCCGTGTTGCCCCGGCGACATCCAGTATCTCGTATCACGTCCGGGGGAGCACAGTGCGCTCCTCGGTCGGATTCCGGCGCAGGTCTTGTCACGCCGGGATGTCAAGCGTAGCTTGACATCCATGGCCGCGCCGTTCACACCGGACCATCTCGGCACCGGGTTGATCGTCGACATCGCCCCGGCGGTGTCGGCGGTGATCGCCGCCGCCTCGGCCGAGGCCGCGCGTTGCGCCGCCGAGCTCATCGGGGCCGACCCCGCAGATCCCACCGGTACCGACCCGGCCACCCCGGACGTCCACGCCGACGCGAAGGCGCTGGCGACGCAACTGGTGCGGTTACGCATCGAGCTCGCCGCCGGACTCGACCCGATCGACACGGTCGTCGTCCTGCGTCGCGGGGAGGTCACCTGGGCGGCGATCGCCCAGGCCGCCGGCACGTCGCGGCAGGCCGCCCACGAACGGTGGGGACGTCGCGTACGCGAGGAACTCGACGGCCAGGACTCCGACGACTGAGCGCCGGTTTCCGGCCACCGACCGTGCGACCCCCAGACGCACCAGCCCACAGACGACGATGCCCGGCCGGTCGAGCACCGGCCGGGCATCCGTCTGTGAGATGACCGTCATCCGTGGGGAAGGGACGGGGTGTCCCGCGCCTGCCCGGACTCAGTTCGAGTAGTCGTAGAAACCCTTGCCGCTCTTCTTGCCGAGGTAGCCGGCCTCCACCATGCGCTGCAGCAGGGGCGGCGGGGCCAGGTGCGGCTCGCGGAACTCCTGGTAGAGCGACTCCGCCACGTCGAGGACGACGTCGAGGCCGACGGTGTCGCTGAGGGTCAGCGGGCCCATCGGGTGGGCGCAGCCGTTGACCATGCCGGCGTCGATGTCCTCCTTGGTGGCATATCCGCTCTCGTACATGCGGATCGCGCTGACCAGGTAGGGGATCAGCAGGGCGTTGACCACGAACCCGCCGCGGTCGCCGGCGGCGATGGTGCGCTTGCCGAGGTGATCGCGGGCGTATTCGGTGACCTTCTCGATCGCGGTCGGCGAGCTGGCCAGGCTGGAGATGATCTCCACCAGGGGCATCACCGGCACCGGGTTGAAGAAGTGCACACCCACCACACGGCTCGGGTCGGCGACGTCCTTGGCGATTCGGATGATCGGGATCGACGAGGTGTTGGTGGCCAGGATCGCCTCGGGCGAGGTCACCTTGTCCAGCTCGGCGAAGAAGCCCACCTTCAGCGACTCGATCTCCGGCAGCGCCTCGATCACGAGTTCACGATCGGCGAAGTCGCCGATCGAGGTGGTCAGAGTGAGACGCGAGAGTGCTTGCTGCGCATCGTCTTCGGAGATCTTGCCCCGGCTGACGCCGCGGCCCAGCGACTTCTCGATGCGGGCGCGCGCACCGTCGGCCGCGGCCTGGTCCCGCTCGAGCACCAGCACGTCGTCGCCCGCACGGATGGCGATCTCGGCGATTCCGGCACCCATGGTGCCACCGCCGACCACTCCGAGCTGTGTCATGAAAAGCCTCCCGATATCGGTGTTGGATCGTGGGCAACGTTAGTCCGTCAGAGCGTCCCCCGTGCGCGGCGTCCCCCGTGCGCGGCGTCCCCCGTGCGCGCGGATGGCCGCCGGCACCACCTCCCGGCGGCAGGTGCGACGCAGGTCACGACACCCGCCTCGACGGCCCACGAGGCACTGTCGGAAAATCTGGGGCGGCATTCGATCGAGGAGAAGTGAGGCCATGGCAGACGTGTCGTATGTGATCGCCGGTTCGGAGTCGACCGGCGGCGCCGGGATCCAGGCGGATCTGCGCACCTTCGCGCAGTTGGGCACCTACGGGGTGGGCACGCTCACCTGCGTGGTGTCCTTCGACCCGAAGGACGGGTGGGGTCACCGTTTCGTCCCGATCGACGGGTCGGTGATCGCCGACCAGATCGAGGCCGCCACCACCGCCCACGAGCCCGAGGTGGTCAAGGTCGGCATGCTCGGTACCCCGGCGACGATCGACGTGGTCGCCGATGCACTGGCCGCGCGCACGTGGCGTCATGTGGTGGTCGATCCGGTGCTGATCTGCAAGGGGCAGGAACCCGGTGCCGCCCTCGACACCGACAACGCCCTGCGCTCCCGCATCCTGCCGCTCGCGACCGTGGTGACCCCGAACCTGTTCGAGGCCGCGACCCTGGCCGGGATGGACTCGCTGACCACGATCGACGATCTGGCCGAGGCCGCCAAGCGGATCGCCGACCTGGGGCCGCGCCACGTCATCGTCAAGGGCGGCGTCGGACTGGCCGGACCGGACGCCGTCGACGTGGTCTTCGACGGCACCGAGGTCACCGTGCTCAGCGCACCGAAGGTGGGCGAGGAGCGTGTATCCGGCGCCGGCTGCTCCTTCGCCGCGGCGACCACCGCCGAACTGACCAAGGGCGCCGACGTCCTGGACGCCGCACGGACCGCCAAGCAGTTCACCCACGAGGGCATCGTCGGCCGGCTGGCGTCGCATGTGCCGTTCGACGCGGTGTGGCGGCGCGGCTGAGCCCTGACCGTTCCGCCGCCCGGCCCCTCCGGTCTACTCGCCGGTAGGGGCCGGAATGCCGGATTCTGTGCTGTGTACCACACACGGCGCGTCGGATCCGTACTCGCGCGTAGCGAAACAATTCGCAAGAATCGATCGGGCCCGCCCACTGTTGTCCCGGTCCGCCGACCGGGACCTGCCGAAATGCGGTCCGACGCCCCCGTCGGATCGCAGCGCGACCGTCGCGCGGCCGAACCCGGGCGGGAGACGAAGGAGGGATATCGGTGGTGTTTGCACGTATTGCCATCGTGAACCGCGGTGAGGCCGCCATGCGACTCATCCACGCCGTTCGGGCGTTGTCCGCGGAGACCGGACAGCCCATCGAGGTCATCGCGCTGCACACCGATGTGGACCGCAATGCGACGTTCGTCCGTGAGGCCGACGTAGCCTACGACTTGGGGCCGGCCGCCGCGCGGCCCTACCTGAACCTGGAGATCCTCGAGCACGCCCTGCTCGAGACCGGCGCCGACGCGGCGTGGGTCGGTTGGGGCTTCGTCGCCGAGGATCCCGCATTCGCCGAGTTGTGCGACCGCATCGGTGTCACCTTCGTCGGACCGTCGGCCGAGGCGATGCGCAAGCTCGGCGACAAGATCGGCGCCAAGCTGATCGCCGAGGAGGTCGGCGTCCCGGTTGCCCCGTGGAGCCGCGGACCCGTCGACACCATCGACGACGCGCTCACCTCCGCTGCGCAGGTCGGCTACCCGCTGATGCTCAAGGCGACCGCCGGTGGCGGTGGCCGCGGTATCCGCGTGATCACCAGCGACGACGACCTGCGCGACGCCTTCGACCGCACCCGCGACGAGGCCGCCCGCGCCTTCGGCAGCGGCGTGGTGTTCCTGGAGCGTCTGGTCACCGGTGCCCGCCACGTCGAGGTACAGGTGATCGCCGACGGGCAGGGCACCGCCTGGGCCCTCGGCGTCCGCGACTGCTCGGTACAGCGCCGCAACCAGAAGATCATCGAGGAGTCGGCCTCGCCGGTGCTCGCCCCCGAGCAGGTCGCCGAGCTCAAGACCTCGGCCGAGCGTCTCGCGGTCGCCGTCGGCTACTGCGGCGCGGCCACCGTCGAGTTCCTGTACCACCCCGGTGAGCGCCTGTTCGCCTTCCTCGAGGTCAACACCCGCCTGCAGGTGGAGCACCCGATCACCGAGATCACCACCGGCTTCGACCTGGTCCGCGCCCAGCTGCGCGTCGCCGGGGGCGAGAAGCTGACCGGTGAGGCACCCCTCGAGCGTGGGCATGCCATCGAGGCCCGGCTCAACGCCGAGGACCCCGACCGCGACTTCGCGCCCGCCCCGGGCCGGATCGAGCGGCTCGAGCTACCCGCAGGACCCGGTATCCGCGTCGACACCGGAGTCAGCGAGGGCGACACCATCCCCGCCGACTTCGACTCGATGATCGCCAAGGTCATCGCCTACGGCCGCAACCGTGACGAGGCGCTGGGCCGGCTGCGCCGCGCGATGGCCGAGACCCGCGTCATCATCGAGGGCGGCTCGACCAACAAGAGCTTCGTGCTCGAACTGCTCAACCAGCCCGAGGTGATCGACGGCAGCGCCGACACCGGCTGGATCGACCGCGTCCGCGAAGAGGGCCGCCTGGTCGCCAACCGGCACTCCGCGGTGGCCCTGGCCGCCGCCGCGATCGAGACCTACGAGGAAGAAGAGGGCGTCGAGCGTCACCGCCTGCTGTCCACCGCCGCCGGTGGCCGCCCGCAGGTCCAGCACGACAGCGGACGTCCGCTCGACCTGAAGCTGCGTGGGGTGGGGTACCGCGTGCGCGTGGCCCGCATCGGTGCGCACCGCTTCCGTGTCGGCATCGAGGCCGGCGAGCTCACCCGCACCGCCGACGTCGACATCGAGCGATTCGACACCCACACCTCCCAGATGGTCCTCAACGGCGTCCGCTACCGCCTGGTGACCGGCACCCACGGGCCGATCCACCTGGTCGACGTCGACGGTGTGACCCACCGTGTCAGCCGGGACGAGGGCGGTGTGGTGCGCGCCCCGGCGCCTGCGCTGGTCGTGGCCACCCCGCTGTCGGTCGGCGACGAGGTCGAGGCCGGCGCCCCGGTCCTGGTCCTGGAGTCGATGAAGATGGAGACCCTGGTCCGTGCGCCGTTCCGCGCGCGGCTCAAGGAGTGCGTGGTCTCGGTGGGCACCCAGGTCGAGACCGGCGCGCCGCTGCTGCGTCTGGAACCGATCGTCGACGACGCCGAGGACGAGACCCCCGAGGTCTCCGAGGCCGTCGAGATCGAGCTGCCCGACGCCCCGGTGGACGTCTCCGCCGAGGACCGCACCAGCCGTGGTCTGGAAGACCTGCGCAGCCTGCTGCTCGGCTACGACGTCGATCCGCACGACCGCACCCGGCTGCTCAACGACTACCTGACCGCCCGTGCGACGGTGATCGAGGACGGACGTCGTCCGCTGGCCGACGAGCTCGAACTCATCACGGTGTTCGCCGATCTGGCCGACCTGAGCAAGAACCGCCCGTCGGAGGAGAACCTCGGCGACGAGCACGTGCACTCGTCGCGTGAGGGATTCCACACCTACCTGCAGAGCCTCGACGTGGAGCGTGACGGCCTGCCGGCCACGTTCCACGCCCAGCTGGGCCGGGCGCTGGCGCACTACGGTGTGCACGACCTCGAGCGCAGCCCGGAACTGGAGGCGGCGGTCTTCCGCATCTTCCTGGCGCTGCAGAACCCGGCACAGTCGGTCACCGTGATCAGCACACTGCTGCGCGAGTGGCTGCGGGAGCCCACTCCCCGCGACGAGTTGCAGGACGGTGTCGGCAACGCACTCGACCGCCTGGTGGCGGCCACCCAGGTGCGCTTCCCGGTGATCGCCGACCTGACGCGCGGCGTCATCTACGCCTGGTACGGCCAGCCGCTGCTGCGGCGCAACCGCGCCCGCGTCTACCGCGACGTGCGTGAGCACCTGCGCTACCTCGACGCCAACCCGGCCGCCCCGGATCGCGACGAGCGGATCTCGGAGATGGTCAGCAGCACCGAGCCGCTGGTGCGGGTGCTGGTGCAGCGGATGCAGCGTGAGAACGCCGATCCGACGGTGATGCTCGAGGTGCTCACCCGCCGCTACTACGGCAACAAGGGCCTCACCGCGGTCCGCATCGAGAAGCCGGCCGGCGCCACCTTCGTGATCGCCGAGCGTGACGGGAACCACCTCGTCTCGTCGGCGGTCCGGTTCGACGAGCTGGGGTCAGCACTCGGTGAACTCGGCCAGCTCGCCCGCGACACCGCCTCCATCGACGCCGACATCTACCTGAGCTGGGAGGACCAGCCCGACGATTTCGACGCGATGGCCGCAGCCCTCGGCGAGGTCATCGCGGCCGCGGTGCTGCCGTACTCGGTGCACCGGGTGACGATCACCGTCGCCGGCGCCGACGGTGCGTTCATGCATCACCACTTCACCTTCCGTCCCACGGCCACCGGTATGGCCGAGGAGCGGCTGATCCGCGGACTGCACCCGTACATCGCGCAACGGATGCAGATGGAGCGGTTGCGCAAGTTCGACCTCACCCGTCTGCCGTCGTCGGACGACGAGGAGGTGTACCTGTTCCGCTGCGTGGCCAAGGACAACCCGTCCGACGACCGTCTGATCGCATTCGCCCAGGTACGTGACCTCAGCGCCATGCGCGACGAGGACGGCCGGGTGCTCACCCTGCCGACCGCCGAGACCATCCTGGCCTCGTGCGTCGACTCGATCCGCCGCGCCCAGCCGCTCTCCGACCGCAACGCTGACACCAACCGGATCGTGCTCTACATCTGGCCGCCGATGGACCTGTCGGTGGAGAACCTCGACGTGGTGGCCGCACACATCCGCGGTACCGCGGCCGGTGTCGGTCTCGAGGAGGTCCAGGTGATCGCGCGTCGTCGCGATGCCGAGACCAGCGAGCTGAGCAAGGTCTCGATCCGCTTCGCCGCCAACCCGACCGGCAGCTTCGATGCCGTCGTCGAGGAGCCGACCGACGAGCCGATCGAACCGGTCGACGCCTACCGGCAGAAGGTGCTGCGGGCCGCCAAGCGCAACACCGTCTACCCCTACGAGCTGGCCGGGTTGCTCGGCGAGTTCGCCGAGTACGATCTCGACGCCGAGCAGCGGCTGGTGCCGGTCGACCGTCCGAAGGGCCGCAACAGCGCGGCGATCGTGGCCGGCGTGGTCACCACGGTCACCGACAAGTACACGCAGGGCATCACCCGCGTGGTGCTGCTCGGCGACCCGACCAAGTCGCTGGGCGCACTGTCGGAGCCGGAATGTGCACGCGTCATCGCCGCACTCGATCTGGCCGAGTCGATGCAGGTCCCGCTGGAGTGGTACGCCCTGTCCTCGGGTGCCCGCATCTCGATGGACTCGGGTACCGAGAACATGGACTGGGTGGCCCGCGCCCTCAAGCGTGTCGTGGAGTTCACCCAGGCCGGTGGTGAGATCAACATCGTCGTGGCCGGCATCAACGTCGGCGCGCAGCCGTACTGGAACGCCGAGGCGACGATGCTCATGCACACCAAGGGCATCCTGGTGATGACCCCGGATTCGGCGATGGTGCTGACCGGTAAGCAGTCGCTGGACTTCTCCGGTGGCGTGTCGGCCGAGGACAACTTCGGTATCGGCGGATACGACCGTGTGATGGGCCCGAACGGTCAGGCGCAGTACTGGGCGCCGAACCTGGCGGCCGCCCGCGACGTGCTGATGTCGCACTACGACCACACCTACGTGGTTCCGGGCGAGCGCACCCCGCGCCGTGCCCACACCACCGACCCGGTCGAGCGTGACATCTCCGATTTCCCGCACGTGATGGCCGACAGCGACTTCGCCACCGTCGGACAGATCTTCTCGGTCGAGCACAATCCCGACCGCAAGAAGCCGTTCGACATCCGCACCGTGATGCGTGCGGTGGCCGACCAGGACCATGCCGTCCTGGAGCGCTGGGCGGGCATGGCCGACGCCGAGACCGCCGTCGTCTGCGACGTCCACCTCGGCGGGGTGCCGGTGTGCCTGCTGGGCATCGAGTCCCGCGAGGTCGCCCGCCGCGGCTACAAGCCGACCGACGGACCGGACGCCTACACCGCGGGCACGCTGTTCCCGCAGTCGTCGAAGAAGGCGGCCCGGGCGATCAACGTCGCCAGCGGCAACCGTCCGCTGGTGGTGCTGGCCAACCTGTCGGGCTTCGACGGCTCGCCGGAGTCGATGCGCAAGCTGCAGCTGGAGTACGGCGCCGAGATCGGTCGTGCGATCGTCAACTTCCGTGGGCCGATCGTGTTCTGCGTGATCTCGCGCTACCACGGTGGTGCGTTCGTGGTGTTCTCCAAGGCGCTCAACCCGAACATGACCGTGCTGGCGATCGACGGCTCGTTCGCGTCGGTGCTCGGTGGCGCCCCCGCCGCCGCAGTCGTGTTCGCCGGTGAGGTCGCCAAGCGGGTGGCCGCGGATCAGCGGGTACGCGAACTGGAGACCACCCTGGCCGCCTCGTCCGGCGGCGACCGCTCGGCGATCGCCGCCGAGCTCGCCGAGACCAGGCAGTCGGTGCGCGCGGAGAAGATCAGCGAGATCGCCGCGGAGTTCGACGGGGTGCACAGCATCCGCCGCGCCGTGGAGGTCGGATCGGTGGACGCCGTGATCGCCGCCTCGGAGCTGCGTCCGCAGATCATCAGGGCGATCGAGGGCAATCCCGCGTGGTCGGACAGCAACGCCCACGTCGGGGTGTCCTGATCACCTGACCCGACGACTCGGGCCCCGACCTCCTGCGAGGTCGGGGCCCGCTCGCGTTCACCGGGTCCGGCGCGGTCAGTTGCCGTCGAGATCCGGGGGAGTGGTGGTCATCAGACGCGGATCGGGTTGACCGCCCGCAGTTCTGAGCACTCCCAGCACCGCCCTGCCCAACGCGAGGAGTCCGCGCGGTCCGCGCTTGTCGATCCCACCGAGGAGCTGCTTGACGATGGTCAGCTGGTCGAAGTAGATCCGTTCGGTGACGAGGTTCTCGTTCTCGTCGAAGATGAAGTACGCGGTCATCCGCGTCCGATGCCGCGACCCGGTGGGCGGGATCTTGCCGAGGTACCCCTTCTGGGTGCCGAGCAGCCAGAACTCGACGATCACCGCATCCACGCTGTGCCGGAACGCGATCAGTTCGTGGTCCTGATCGGGGAAGGCCACGCGGGTGTCGTGGTAGTAGCCGCGGACGTCCGAGTCGCCGTCGTGCACCAGCATCTGGGCGATCAGCTCGTAGTGCGGATGCGGGAACGTCGACAGCGTCGCGTCCCAGTCCTGGGCCACCTCGTCGTGGAAGTGATCGAGGACCAGCTTCTCCCGCGCGCGCAGCACGTCTTCGGGCGGCAGGGTGAATCGTGATCGCATGGGTCTCCTGTGATCGTCGTGAGCGGGCCGTGACCTAAATACCCACACCGTGGGTAATATGCGTCACAGACTAGCGCCGACCTGATGACCGAGGCAACACCATCGGGCAGAATTGTCCGGCGTGACCACCACCTCGGGACCACGCCGTGGCCGACCCCCCAAGGGCGAGTCGGGGCTCACCCGTACGGCGATCGTCACCGCGACCCTCGCCGCGATCGACCGCGACGGCGTATCGACGGTGGGCATGCGGTCGATCGCGCGTGCACTCGGGGTGGACCCGAAGAGCCTCTACAACCACGTGCACGGGCTCGACGGACTGCTCGACGCCGTCGCCGAACATGTCCTCGGCTCCGTCGAGCTGCCGCAGGTCACCGGCGACCTCACCACCGACCTCACCGCGGTTGCGTACGCCTTCCGTGCAGCGGCGCTCGCGCATCCACACGCGGCGGCGCTGGTGCTCACGCGTCAACTCGACTCAGTCGAGGGTCTGGCGCCGGTGCAGCTGGTGCTCGCCACCCTGCGCGACGCGGGTTGTCCCGCCGAGGAGTCCGTCCACATCCTGCGCGCCCTGCTGGCGGCGGTGATCGGTGCGCTGTTGCGTGAGGTCGAGGCCGGCCCGACCTTCGGCTCCACCCTCGCCGCAGATGTCGCGAGAAGAACTGCAGCCCTGGCTGATTCGGGATTCCCTGCGGTCGCCGAGGCCGCGCCGTTCATCGCTCGGTTCGACGGTCCCGCCGAGTTCGAGTACGCGGTGGGATTCGCGATCGATGCAGTCCGTGCACGGCTGCGACGCGACTCCGATGCCTCGGGTTCCCGAATCCGGCATCCAGACCACTGACCTGCACCTATCCTGAGCCGAGGCCCGGCAACCGGCCACAGGGGCCCGGATCGTCATCGCAGTCGGATGACCAGGAGGCCGCCGATGCGTTCGCAACCGTCGACGTCATCCGACGATCCCCGGTGCGTCCGCCGGATGTCGAAGGACCATCACACCGTGGGACGAGAAGAGGTCCGCACCTTCGCCCGCGTGGTCCACGACTGGAATCCGCTCCACCACCGGGAGGCGGCCGCCCACGCGGCCGGACATCGCGCCCTGCAGGCGCCGCTGACGTACGCGGCGGCCATCGCGGGACCCATGGAACAAGCCGACCTCCTCGCCGATCTGCCGGGCGGATACGACCTTTCGCAGCTGCTACACGTCAAGGAGCGGCACATCTACCACCAACCGGTCTACGTCGGTGACCGACTCTGGCGCGTGTCGTGGGTGAAGTCCTATCGCCCGTCCGAGCGTGCCGACGTCATCGTGATCGAGAACCAGTTCGTCCGCGCCGACGGCGAGGTCGTGCAATCGATGTGGACCTCACTGCTCGGGCGCAGCGGCGGTGGCGTCGACCCCGACATCGTGCGGGCGGCCCATCAGGTGATGGCGGTCGTGCCGGACATGCCCGAGACCGTCCGCATCGGCCCCGATCCGGACGCCCTCCGTGAACCCGGCGACTTCCGGCCACCCGGCCCGGCGACCACCTGCGCCAACAAGTGGGAACGCGGAATGTTGTTGCCCGAGCACACCTTCGAGATCTCGCGCACCGATCTCGTGCTCTACTCGGGCGTCTCGGCAGACCCGAACCCGGTGCACTTCAGCGAGCACCTCGCCCGGCTCGCCGGGCTCGAGACCGTCGTTGCCCAGGCGATGCTGACGATGGCGCTCGGCGGCGCCTATCTCGGGACACTCGTCGGCGACCCGGCGTCGGTGCGAGAGTACCGCGCTCGTTTCACCAGTCCGGTCTACCTCCGCGCGACCGAGCGGGCGACGCTGAGATTCGGCGCGAAGGTCAGACATCGCGACCCCGAGAGCGGGAGGGCCGAGCTGAGCATCACCGCCACGCACGATGGGCGGAGGATCTTCGGACGATGTTCTGCGACGGTGGATCTGCGCTAGGGCCCCACGGGAGGGTGGCCCCGGTCCCGCTCGTTCTCGGGGTGACGGTCACCGCTCCCCGGTGACGTGCCGGTCGGCGACGTCGAGTGCCCGGTCGAGGATCTCCAGCCCGGCCCGCGCCTCGTCGGCGGTGACGGTGCACGGCGGGACGACGTGGATACGGTTGTAGTTGGCGAACGGCAACAACCCGGCCGACTTGCAGGCTGCGATGGTCTCGGTCATCGCCGGGCTGCTCGAACCGTAGGGCGCCAGTGGTTCACGGGTCGCGCGATCGGCGACCAGCTCGACCGCCCAGAACACACCGACACCACGCACCTCGCCGACACTGGGATGCCGATCGGCGAGTTCGCGCAGGCCGGGGCCGATCACCTCGGCACCGATCGTGGCCGCGTTCTCGACGATCTGCTCGTCTTCCATCGCGCGGATGGTGGCGACTGCTGCCGCGGTCGCGAGCGGATGACCGGAGTAGGTCAGTCCGCCGGGATAGGCGCGGTGGGCGAAGGTCTCGGCGATCGCGGTGTTGATCACCACACCGCCGAGGGGGACGTATCCGGAGTTGACGCCCTTGGCGAAGGTGATCAGATCCGGGGTGACGTCGCCGTGTTCGAACGCGAACCACCGTCCGGTGCGGCCGAATCCGGCCATCACCTCGTCGGCGATGAACACGATGCCGTGGCGGTCACAGATCTCTCGCACGCCGGTGAGATAACCGGGCGGCGGGACCATGATCCCGGCGGTACCGGGCACCGACTCCAGGATGATCGCCGCGATCGTGCCCGAACCCTCCATGGCGACGACCTGCTCGAGGTGCGCGAGTGCGCGCTCGCACTCCTGCTGCTGCGTCTCGGCATGGAACTGCGAACGGTACAGGAACGGCCCGAAGAAGTGGACGACGCCGCGGGTACCGGAGTCGGTCGCCCAGCGCCGCGGGTCGCCGGTGAGGGCCACGGCGGTGTCGGTGCCACCGTGGTACGAGCGGTAGCGCGACAGCACCTTCGGCCGGCCGGTGTGCAGTTTGGCCATCCGCACCGCGTGTTCGACGGCGTCGGCGCCGCCGTTGGTGAAGAACACCTTGTCCAGGCCGGCGGGGGTGTGGGTGGTGATCAGCCTCGCCGCCTCCGACCGCGCGTCGTTGGCGTGATGCGGGGCGACGGTGCACAGTTTGGCCGCCTGCGCCGCGATCGCCTCGACCACCTTCGGGTGCTGATGGCCGATGTTGGTGTTCACCATCTGCGAGGAGAAGTCCAGCAACCGCTTTCCGTCACCGTCCCACACATACGATCCCGCCGAGGCGGTGATCGTCATCGGCGAGATCTCGGCCTGTGCCGACCACGAGTGGAAGACGTGGGCACGGTCGAGCTCGTAGGCCCGAGCCGCCTCGGCCCTGGCGTCGGCCGCCGAGAGCCCGTTGGGCAGCGTCGGGGCTTCGTCGTCGATGAGGGTCATGGCCACGCTCCGTACACGGTGATTCGGGTAGTCGCCGTCATCCTAAGGGGACAGCCCGTCGTCCGCGGGATCGAGGGCGCCCCCGCGCGTTGGCGGCTTCGGCCCCGCTCGCGATCTCAGGGCCGATCGTGATGATGGCGAGCCGAGGCCCAGCCCGCGTAGTCGTGCATCCAGTCATCGACGTGGACACCGGAGGTATGCCTCCACTGCACGGTGTCGGCGGAGGCGTCCCGGTCCAGGGCGGCGAGTGCCGAGAGGGCGAGGCACAGCACCGCCACACCCACTGCGACCATGACCGCCACCCGGAGCCGACCGGGCCTCACCAGGACAGCCCCCGAGTGGATCGGGCCGGCGAACATGTCCTCACGCACCGACGCCCACCTCCGTTCCGGTTCGTCCCCCGGTACGGTCGACCCCGGTGACCGAGAGGTAGGCAACGAGTACCACCATCACGGCCAGGAACACCACATTGGTCACCGTCGTACCGAACCCCAGCCCCCCCGGCCGTGGGCGACTGGGTCAGAAGGTCACCGAGCGAGGCCCCCAGCGGTCTGGTCACGACGTATGCGGCCCAGAACGCGACGACCGCCGGCAGCCCGAATGAACGGTGTGCCACCGCGATCGCGACGATCACCAGTGCGAAGACCGCCGCCGACAGCCGGTAGCCCAGGTCGAGCCGTTCGGCGATCAGGTCACCCGCAGCGGTGCCCAGCGCGAAGGTCACCAGGATCGCGAGCCAGTAGAAGGCCTCACGCCGCACGGTGCGGATCGAGTGGATCGACAACGTGCGCTCCACCCGATACCACGCGGCGAACACGAGCATCAGCGCCACGGCGAACACCGTCGTCGAGGTGATGAGCGGAACACCCCACGAATCGGTGAGGGTGTCGGTGACGAGCGTGCCGGTCACACTGATGACCAGGACGGTCCACCAGTACACGACAGGGATGTAGCGCCGCACCGAGAACTGGACGATCAGCGCGATCACGGCCAGCACGAGGGTCACGATGGTGGTGGTGCGCAGCCCCGCACCCAGGGTCATGTTCAGATAGTCGGCCGCGGTCTCACCGACCGTGGTGGCGAGGATCTTGATGATCCAGAAGAAGATGGTGATCTCGGGGACCTTGTTGGCCCGCAACACCGTCCACACCGGGGTGCCGACGGCGGCGGTACGGTCGTCTCCACACGGGCTCATCTACTGCCTCCCCGCTCAGCGCAACACCGCGCGATGGCGGGCGGCGTCCGGTCCGGGTGCGGCACCCGGCAACAACTTCCGCGCCGCCGACGGCGCATGCGGACCGAACCTGGCCAGCACCGCGACGCTCAGTTCCGTGACGGTCACGCCGACCGCCACCCCCAGTGCCGCTCCGGCCACCACATCGCTCACCCAGTGCACACCGAGATACAGACGCGTACCCGCGGCGACCACGACGACCACGGTCGCCAGGAACCACGCGACCATCCGCGTCGACCGCCGGGCCCGATCGGTGACGAGCACCACCAGCGCACAGACCAGGGCGGTGGTCCCGGTGACGTGTCCGGACGGATACGAGTAGGTCATCTCGAGCACTCCGAGCTGATCGAGCGCCGGGGGCCGGTGACGGGACACGATCAGCTTGGCCACCTCACCGAGTGCCCCCGCGACGGCGACCGTGGCGATCAGCGCGACGGCACGGGTCAGAGCCCGGTCCCGGATGAAGAACCCCAGTGCCGCGATCGCGGTCCACGCGGTCACGCTGACCGGACCGAACGCGAGGGTGACCTGGGTGATGATCGTGGTGGCGGTACCGCCGCGGTGCGCGACGAACCAGCTCATCACCGCGTCGTCGATCCCGGTGGGTGAGCCGTCGAGCATGAAGGTGATCGCACCGATACAGACGACGAGGATTCCGGTGATTCCGGCGGCAATTCGCAGGGGATGACTTCGCACGTCCTACACCGTGCTCCGGGGCCGCTGTGAGGACGCTGAGGTCACCTGAACGGGTCGTGCGCGGGAATCCCGGGTGGATCGTCCATAGTGGTCTGCATGCGCATCCTCGTGGTCGACGACGATCGGCACGTGGCCGAGACACTGCGCCGGATGATGGTGGCCGAGGGCTGGGTGGTCGAGGTCGTCCACGACGGAGTGCGGGGCCTCGAGAAGGCCACGATCGAACGCTTCGACGTCATCGTGCTCGACATCATGATGCCCGGGCTCAACGGCTACGAGGTGGTGCGCAGGCTCCGCAGTGCCCGCGTGTGGACGCCCATCATGATGCTCACGGCCAAGGACGGGGAGTACGACCAGGCCGACGCCTTCGACTTCGGCGCCGACGACTACCTCACCAAGCCCTTCTCGTTCGTCGTGCTGATCGCGCGTCTGCGTGCCCTCGCGCGACGCGGTGCACCCGAACGTCCGGCGGTGCTCACCGCGGGTGATCTCACCCTCGATCCCTCCGCACACACCGCCCACCGCGGTGGCACCCTGCTCAAACTCACCCCGAAGGAGTTCAGCCTCCTCGAGTACCTCATGCAGCACAAGGGTGAGGTGGTGTCCAAGTCGGAGATCCTCGACTCGGTGTGGGACCCGCACTATCGCGGTGACGACAACGTCGTCGAGGTCTACGTCAGCTATCTGCGGCGCCGGATCGACGCCCCGTTCGGCTGCAAGACCATCGAGACCATCCGGGGGGTCGGCTACAAGTTCGCCGCCGACGGAGGTGGCTGATCGGGCCAGCCGTGCACCGGGAGCGTGAACCCGATCGCCGCACCCCCCGATTCCGAATCACCGATCGTCAGCTCACCGCCGTGTGCCCGGATGATCTCGCCGACGATGGCCAGCCCGAGGCCGGATCCGGTCGAGTCGCCCGCGCTGCGCTGCCGGGCGGTGTCCAGGCGTACGAACCGCTCGGTGATCCGATCCTTGTCCTCGTCGGGGATCCCGGGTCCGTCATCGGCGACGACGACAGTCACCGTTCCGGCCGGATCGGTGTCCACATCCGTGGCGTCCATCGGAGAGCCGTCCACATCCGAGCCGTCCACAGCGGTGCCGACCCCCCGGGGCGGCGCGTCGCCGATCCGCTCCATGGTGATCGACAGACGTCCGCGCGCATAGCGGGCCGCGTTGTCGGCGATGTTGCGCAGGGCGCGCGTGAGCTTCTCGGCATCACCGGTGATCCGGGTGGCGACGATCCGCGTGTCGATCTCGAGGTCGGTGACGGCCTCGAGCCGGGCCACCTCGGCGCTCACGATGTCGTCGAGGTCGACGTCGTCGAGCCGCAGCGGCACGCCGCTCTCGTCGGCGCGGGCGAGCAACAACATGTCGGCCACCATCTGCTGCAGACGCAGTGCGTCCGGCAGCATCACCTCGGACGCCGTTGCCGTGTCGATCGGCTGATCGGTGGCCCGCGACAGGTCGAGGAGCCCGACGAGCGTGGTCAGCGGACTGTTCAGTTCATGTGAGGCGTTGTTGACGAACTGCAGCTGGCGGCGCCGGGCGGACTCGATCCGCCCGAGCATCCCGTTCATCGTGTCCGCCAGGGCGGCGATCTCGTCTCCGGTGGCCGGCACCGGCACGCGTTCGGTCAGGTCGCCGCCGGAGATCTCGTCGACCCGATGACGGATCCGATCAACCGGTCGCAGCGCTCGACCCACCAGCACATACGTCAGCCAGGCCATTCCCACCACGACGATCGGGAAGACGATGCAGCAGAGCACGGCGACCAGTCCGACGGTCCGGTTGATCGGATCCTTGCGTGCCCCGACCTCGACCGTGAGGACACCATCGGAGGTCGACACACCCAATGCGCTGACGCGGAGGTCGTCACCCATGTCGCCCTGCTCGGCCTCGTGTTCGCTGCGGTGCTGTCCCGGTTGCAGCGTCGGCAGCAGCGGCTCGACATACCGCGGGTCGTTCGTGACGACGACGCGCCCGTCGGCGTCCACGACCTGGATCACCGCGATGTTCTGGCCGGTCGTCAGGAGCGACCGGTCGATGGTCGACAGGCCTCGGTCCCGCACATTGTCGGCGATCTGTTGCGCCCGGGCCGCGGTGGTGGCGTCGGCGCTGCGCACCAGCACATGGTGGAGGGCGAAGACCATCACCACCGCGGCGATCGCGAGCGCGATCGTGACGAGAGCGGTGGCGATCAGGGTCAGGCGCATGCGCACCGGTCGCGTCCTGCGCACCGCACGGCTGACGGCCGTTGTCAGGTGAGCACGCATCCGTCGACAGTAACCGCAGTGCGGGACGTCGCCACGATCGTCCTCAGCGATGTCCAAGCCTGCCGATTGCCCGACGACCGGCCGGACGACAGGATGTGCGGGTGACCAATCTGAACGGCGCGCTGATCCCGATCGGCCCCGGACTCCTGGTGGTCGTCGCCGTCCTCGCGGTGGCGGCGGTGCTGGTGAACCGATGGAGCGGGCCGGGATTGGCGACGACGACAGCTGTGGCGTGCCTGCGCGCGGTGGTCCAGCTGGCTGCTCTCGCCGCGATCCTGGCACTCGTGATCGGCCGGTTGTGGGCGTCGGCACTGTTCGTCGTGGTGATGGCGTCGGTGGCGGCGTGGACGTCGGCCGGTCGGGTCACCGGTCGGCGTGCCCGGCCGGTGGCGTTTCTCCGTTGTCTGTTGCCGGTCGCGGCTCCGACGCTGGTGCTCGTCGTCGTGCTCGTGCTGATCGGGATCCTGCCGGCGAACGGTCTGGTGATCATCCCGACCGCCGGGATCATGTTCGGTGGCGCGATGAACACCACGTCGCTGGCCGGCAAGCGGGCCCATGACGAACTGCGTACCCGGAAGGGTGAAGTGGAGGCAGCACTGTCATTGGGATTCCTCCCGCGGGACGCGCGCCTGGAGATCTGTCGTCCGGCCGCGATCACCGCGCTCATCCCGGGCCTGGATCAGACCCGGTCGGTGGGACTGGTGACGATCCCTGGCGCGTTCGTGGGCATGGTGCTCGGTGGCGCGTCGACGACCGCCGCGGCGGCGATGCAGTTGTTCGTGTTGATCGCGTTGCTCGCGGTGAGCGCGGTCGCGGCGGTCATCACCGTGGAGATGGTGGCGCGCAGCCGGTTCGGACTCTGACCGTACTGTGGGTTCTACCGACACTTGGTCTGTCGACACTTGGTCTGTCACCACGCAGTCGGTCACCACGCAGTCGGTCACCACACGGCCGGGCGGATCTCACACCACCCGCAGCGACCCTCGGCTCGGGCCGGCCGCCCCGGTGTCGACCCGGAGTACGTGGCCACGATTGCGGGGCAGATCGACGACGTCGAGTCCCCGTACCTCGAAGTGGTTGCGGCGCACCCGGACCGTGACCCGTGCTCCCGGGATGATCCCGGCGGAGATCAACCGATCCATCAGCGGGGCATCGTCCTGACCGCTCTCCGCGATCAGCGCGACGGTCCCGGTGACGGTGGTTCCCGGCGGTCCCAGGTCGACCAGCGGGACCGCGGAGACCGGCTCGGCGGGTGCCAAACCGAGGAGGTCGAGTCCGGGGACGGGGTTGCCCCACGGGGAGCGGCGCGGATCGTCGAGGGTCGCGGCGATCGACCGTTCGACGTCCTCGGTCATCACGTGCTGCCAACGCAGAGCCTCGGCGTGCGCCGCCTGCGCAGGCATCCCGAGGATCTCGGTGAGCATGCGTTCGGCCAGGCGGTGGCGCCTGGCGACCACGACGGCGTGGCGGAGCCCGAGGTCGGTCAACCGGACGTGGTGGTCGGTTCCGACGGACACCAGCCCGGCCGAGGTCAATCGGGCCACGGTCTGGGTGACCGTGGGTCCGGCCTGCCCGAGCCGTTCGCTGATCCGGACCCGGCGCGGCACCACGCCGTCCTCGACGAGCGTGTAGATGGTCCAGAGATAGGCCTCGAGTGCGGGGGTCATCGGCACGGTCGGAGTGTCCACGGCCGAGGAACCGTCGGTGACGTCACGAGTTGAGGAGACCGGCATGGCAAGGACTCTAGGGTCGGAATGCGAGCCGTCCCAGCGCTCCTAAGCGTGCCCTAAGCTTCGCGGGTCGGCCCGCCGCAGAGAATCACCGCCGCAGAGATTCACAGCGGGAGGGGCCGATTCTCGACGACGGTCTTCATCACCAGCGTCGAGACCAGCCGCCGCACCCCGGGCAGGGTGGCGAGACGCTCGTCGTAGATCGTCTGGAAAGTCTGCTGATCGCGTGCGATGACGCGCAGCAGGTAGTCGGGGTCACCGAAGAGCCGTTGCGCCTGCAGGACGTAGGGGACGGCGGCGACCGCCTCTTCGAACGCGTCGATCGCGACACGGTTGGCCGACTCCATCGAGACGAAGATCAGCGCCTCGAAGGTGAGTCCGAGGCCGCCGGCGTCCAGAAGGGCGTGATATCCACGGATCGCCCCGGATGCCTCGAGCGCTCGCAGTCGCCGATGGCAGGGGGACAGGCTCAGGTTGACCCGGTCGGCCAGCTCCGTGACGGTCAACCTGCCGTCGGATTGCAGCGCCGCAAGAATCTTCTTGTCAGTCCGATCCATGAGAAAGAATCTACTCAGGTTCAGCGCTCATGACGAGATGTGCGCAAACATTTCCGCCCGTCTCCGGCATAGCGTTTCGGTAGTAGATATCGAGAAGACACAAGGGTTGAGGTGTAGGCATGGCATGGCAGTCGGTCGCCGCATTCTGGGCGGTCTCGCTGGTGTTCGTCCTCACTCCGGGCGCCGATTGGGCGTATGCGATCGCTGCCGGGGTCCGGGATCGGACGGTGGTTCCCGCCATCGGCGGCATGCTCGGTGGCCACGTGCTCGCCACCGTGGTGGTCGCGACCGGAATCGCCGCGGTGATCGCGGGCACGCCGGAGGTGATGACCGCGGTCACCGTCACCGGCGCGCTCTACCTCGCATGGTTGGGGATCGCGACCCTGCGCCATCCACCCACGCCGCAGATCGCCGAGACATCGGGTGACATCTCGTGGATTCGTCGGGCAGGCAAGGGTTTCGGTGTGAGCGCACTCAACCCCAAGGTGTTCCTGCTGATCGTCGCCCTGCTACCGCAGTTCACCACGGCCGGTTCCGGATGGCCGATCGGCTGGCAGATCACCGCCCTCGGCGCCGTCCACCTCATCGGGTGCGCGGCGGTCTATGCCGCTGTCGGCCTGAGTGCGCGGCGGGTGTTGCGGGCCCGGCCGTCGGCGGCGCGGATGGTGGCGCGGGTGTCGGGTGTGGCGATGATCGGGATCGGGGCGGTGTTGGTCCTCGAGAACGTGCTGTGACCGTGACCCCGCTGCTCGTTGGGCCCGTGTGAACCCGAAGCAAGTGTGATGGACGAGACTCGTCATCGATTCGAGACCACACGCTGCCGCACCTGGAATCGGGGGTCCGAGATCCGCCAGACCCGCAGAGGGGGCCGCCCCACGAACCAGCCGGTCTCAGCCGGTCCAGGCCGGCGACCGGGTGTGGCGCGTGGGGTCCATCGATTCGTTCGGTCCCTCACCTCGCGCCGACCTGATCGTGATCAAGTACGAGTTCGTGCGCGCCGACGGGCACGCGGTCCAGTCGGGGTGGACATCACTGTTCGCGCGAAGCGGCGGTGGTGTCGACCCCCGCGATCGCCGACGAGACCAGGCGGGTGATGATCGTGCCCCCCGATGAGCCGGTCACCGAACCGATCGGACCCGATCTCACGATGGTCGCCGACGATCCGCAACGCCGATGGACCCCGCGGCCCGCCACCACACCGGTCGGTGCGTGGCAGGGCGACAACGCACTGCGGGAGTACACCGCACACATGACCCGCGCCGACCTGGTGCAGTACTCGGGTATCGCGGGGATCCCGATCCGATCGGCTTCGGCGGCCGGCTCACCCGGATGGCCGGTCTGGACACAGTGGTGTCCCAGGCCATGCCGACGATGGCGCCGGCCGGCGCCCACGTCACCGCGCTCGTGGGCGACCCGGCGGCGGTGCGTGGGTTCCGCGCCACGTTCACCAGCCCGGTGTTCGTACATCCGGACCGCCCCGACGAGGTCACCTGCGGTGCCAGGGTGACGGACCTCGACCTCGCTGCCCGGCGCGGCGAACTCGCCATCACCGCAACACATCTGGGCACGCTGGTGTTCGATCGGTGCTCGGCGTTCGTCGATCTGCGTCAACGGCCGGTCCGAGAACCTCGACGGTCGGCCGATCAGATCGAGCTCAGCCGACCAGGTCGTCGGTCTTGTTGTCCAGGGCGAACATCCGCAACGCGGTGAACACGGTCAGCCGGTGTTCGGGATCCGACATGATCGGTCCGACGATGGTCTCGATCCGGGTGATCTTCCCGCGCAGCGTGTTCGGATGGATGTACAGGCGGCGCGCCGATTCGCTGATGTTGCAGTCGGTGGCCAGCAGCAGCCGCAGCACCCGCCGTTGTTCGAGTGCGTCGTCGGTGTTGTCGGCGATCGACCCGAGCGTCTCGGCGACGAACACGCGACGCACGTGTTCGGGCAGTTGGTAGAGGATCGCCAGGACACCGAGATCGGCGTGCCGGGTGAGCCGGTTGATCGCGCCCGTGCGGCTCCCGACCGCTGCCGCCCGACGGGCCTGGCGGAACGACCCCGTGTAGCCGCGGACGTCGCTGGCCGGATCTCCGGAACCGATGGCGATGGGAACCGGAACGGCCCGGCAGATGTCGCGGGCGACTGCCGTCAGATCGACATCGGCACGCAGGAGCACGACACACAGACCCTCTTTGACGATCGTCACCGACGCCCCGTCGAAGCGCAGACACACCGAGTGGATCTGCGCCCGGAGCCGTTGCAGCCCTGCCATGTTCACCGACACGCTGAACACCTCGACAGCAATCGCGACCGCCGGGAGTCCCGAGAACAGCGTCAGCCGCCGACTCCGGCGAACCGCCTGTTCCCGGAGGGCGAGATCGTCGCCGAGGATGTCCTTGAGCGCCCGTGCCGCTTCCATCGCGCGCTCGTCACCCATGGTCGGCAACCGCGTGTGCAGCGCGAGGAGAGGCCGTGCCAGCTCGATCATCTCGTGCTCGGACTCCCCGAGTGGACGAGCCCGCCGGATCACCAGGGAGGAGCGTGGGCCGAGCCGGACGGTGATGTCGGTGCCGCGCGAACCCACGCCCGTGCCGGCCCGGCCCGCCGTTCGGGCACCGGTGTCATCGGCGATGAAATCCACTGGCGCCTTGACCATCTCGGAGAGAACCAGCACCAGTTCGGCAGGCGACGCCGCCGCCCGCAGCAAGCGCTGCGGGATGTCGGCGGCTGCCGGTTCACTGCCGGGCTCCGGATCGCGGGGGCGCTCGACGAGCCGACGGACCCGTTCGGTCAGACCCGGCCGTGACTCCCGGTCCCACAGGACCGCGACCCCGCACCGCTCGGCCTCGGACACGAACGCCGCCGGCGGGTTCAACGGACGAGCCGGACACACCATCACGGCGCCGGGGCCGTGATGGTGCAGCACGGGGCCGAGGAGGGCCACCAGATCGGGCATCGGACCGTCGACCCGGTCGGGTCGCCACGTCATGAGCACGAGATCGCCCTCGCCCGGCACCGGCATCTCGTCGTCGCGGTCATCGAGGTCGACGACGCGCCGGATGATGTGCCCGGTATCGGCGCGTTCGGTGACGATCACCGTCTCGGTCTGCGCCGCCAATGTGGCGACGGTCACCGCCGGACATGACCCCGGTTCGGCTGCCAGGGGAACGTCACCCCGGTCCGCCATGTCTTCCTCCTGGGGTTCACACCGCCGTACGGCGGCCCAACGGCCGAACGGATCCCGCCGCCGGACGGCCAATGATGCACAGTAGTCGGATGACCTCGCTCCCGCCGCTCAGCCTTGCCGACGTGTGCGGTCCTTCGGCCTCCGCACGCGCCCGTCAGTTCGACCTCCTCGACGCCGCGTTGTCGAGCGTCGGGTACGCCTACCTGGACGGTCACGGCATTCCCGCCGACCTGACCACCGAACTGTTCGGCACCACCAGGGACTTCTTCACCGGCGATCCACGGATCCGGCATGAGGTGGCGCAGCCCGAACCCCAGCAGGTCCGGGGATGGTCGGGCGTGGGGTCGGAGAGCATGTCGTTCGTCCTCGACGAGGAGTCACACGGTGACCTCAAGGAGAAGATGGACATCGGCCCGCTGGACATCACTGCCGACGACGCCGACCCGTACACCCTGCGCTTCGTCAACCTGTGGCCACGTGGACATCCCGGCTTCCGTCCGGCGTGGGAGGAGTACTACCGGCACCAGCGTCGGATCGGCGCGGCCCTGCTCTCGCTGACCGCCGAGGGATTCGACCTCCCACGCGATCATTTCGAGCCGCTGTTCACCGACGAGCTGAGCATGCTGCGGGCGCTGTTCTTTCCCGAACAGGTGGCCGAACCCCTGCCGCACCAGTTCCGGGCCGGCACCCACACCGACTACGGCGCGTTCACCATCGTGTGCGCCGAATCCACCGTCGGCGGTCTGCAGGTCTTCGATCCGGACGGTGAATGGCTGGAGATCGCCACCTCGCCGTCGCGCCTGGTGATCCTCGTGGGTGACCTCCTGGCCGAGTGGACCGCCAACCGGTGGCCGGTCACGGTCCATCGCACGGTCAACCCACCTCGCTCGGTCGCCTTCGAGAGTTCACGGCTGTCTTTCGCCTTCTACCAGCATCCGTCGTACTCGACCGCGATCACCGAGCTGCCCGCCCTGGCGACCCGTTCCGGCGGATACACCGAAGAGCTCCTGGCGGGGCCGCACCTGGTGGAGAAGTACGTCCGGCAGACCACCTTCGACCACTTCCCCCGTCGCTGATCGCACCCGTGGCCGAATCACCCCGTGGCCGAATCACCCCGTCGACGAATCACCCCGTCGTCGAATCACCCCGTAGCCGAACCGGGGCCGGCGATCGGCCCGGACCACGCATCCCCCGGCGCACGTGTGCCCGTGTTACGCGGGTGCGTCGTCCCATCACCGGGAGATGTCCGTTCGTTTCCTCTGTGTTTCCGCTGTGACGGTCGGTCAGCCACCTCGGACACATGTGGTGAACCGTGCCCATTCTTCTGACGTCCGCGACCCGACAGACTCATTCACGTCGGAACAATTGCTTTGTCGCTCAGGAGGTTTTCGTGACCGTAGTGCCCCTCATCGACGTCTCCGCATTGCTCGGGGACGACGAGGACGCCAAGAACGCCGTGGGTGAGGCCTTCGACGAGGCCGGCCGGGAGATCGGCTTCTTCCAGGTCGTCAACCATGGTGTACCCGACGAGGTCATCGATGCCATGTACCGCGTCTCCGACGACTTCTTCGCCCTCGGCACCGAGGAGAAGCGGCTGGTCCAGCAACCCACCCCGGAGGCCGTCCGGGGCTACTCCTCGATCGGCGAGCAGGCCTTCTCCTACAGCGAGGACATCCGGCAGCCGCGGGACCTGCACGAGAAGTTCGACGTCGGCCCGGTCGACGTCGACCGCTCCGATCCGTACTATTCACCGGACAGCTCCGGACCCCACTTCCTGCCCAACACGTGGCCTGCACGGCCCGAGGGGATGGAAGAGATCTGGACGTCCTACTTCCGCGAGATGAACGCGCTCGCACGGCGTCTGATGAGTGCCTTCGCCCGCGGCCTCGACGTCGATCCCGACTACTTCGTCGACACGATCGACCGGGACATCAGCATGCTGCGTGCGATCAACTACCCGCACATGGACACCCCGCCGCAGCCCGGCCAGATGCGTGCCGGTGCGCACACCGACTACGGCAGTCTCACCATCGTGCGCCAGGAGCAGGCCCCGGGCGGGCTGGAGGTGTTCACCCAGGACGGCGACTGGGTACCGGTCCCGGTGGTGCCCGGTGCGCTGGTGGTCAACATCGGTGACCTGATGGCCCAGTGGACCAACGACCAGTGGATCTCCACCCGCCACCGGGTGCGCCCGCCGCAGCCGGACGCCGCGGGCAACACCCGCCGGATGAGTCTGGTGTTCTTCCACCAGCCCAACCACGACGCGGTGATCGAGTGCCTGCCGAGTTGCGTCGAACCGGGTGAGGAACCCCGGTATGCCCCGATCAGCTCGGGCGACCACCTCACCTCGAAGTTCGAGAAGACCATCTCCTTCGCCGGCTGATGGATGTGTCGGCGAACCGACCCTTCGAGATCGAGCTGGCGCGGACCGGTGAGGTCGTCGTCGTCCCGTCCGATCGCTCGGCGCTGTCGGTGCTGATGGCGGCCCGGGACGGCCTGGACTCCAACTGTCTTCGCGGTGAGTGCGGTGCATGCGTCCAGACGCTGATGTCCGGCGAGCCGGATCATCGCGACACGGTGCTGTCGGACCGGGCGAAGGCCGCCGGTCGGCGGTTCATCCCCTGTGTGAGTCGCGCACCCGGTGGACGTCTGGTCCTCGATCTGTGACCGCACGCCCGATGGACGTGCGCCACCGGCGGCGCGGAACACACCGAAGCCGGTCACCGAAAACACTGCGGGACAGCAGTTCCCGTATCGATCGCCCAGAAACTGTCGAATGAGAGGACACCATGTCCGGCCCCTACCTGTCGTTCGCGAGTGTGATCGCCGACGACATCGTGGCCCTGAGTTCGTTCTACGCCGAGGTCTTCGGTCTCGACGAGGTCACCGAGTTGCGTTCGGAGCACTTCCGCGGACTCCGACTCGGTGACACGATCCTCGGATTCAGCACCTCGCACGCCTATCAGTTGTTGAATCTCACCCCGCCACGGGACACGTCGGGTACCACCTCCTTCATCACCGTCGAGGTCGACGACGAACCGTCCGTCGACCGGCTCACCACCGCTGCGGTGGCCATCGGGGCCCGGTGCGTCGCCGGCCCTACCCGCACGTATTACCGAGCGTGGCAATCCGTCCTGCTCGATCCGGAGGGAAATGCGTTCCGGATCAACCATCTTCGACTCGGCGACCACTGACGTTCGCCCACACCACAACCGGATGCCCTCCCCGATGCGGGGGTCGTCCACGACATCGGCGTCGACCACATCTGATTCACCGTCCGGTTCGTCCGGACCAGTCATCACCATCGGGCCACGTGCCCGATGGGGAGGAGCACCATGTCACTGTTCGGTTGGCAACGTACCGATGGCGACGGGGTGGTGGCACCGCATGAGCGGCTGCCATGGCCCGGCACCATCGGCATCGGTTTGCAGCATGTCGTCGCCATGTTCGGCGCCACCTTCCTGGTACCGGTCCTGACCGGGTTCCCGCCGGCCACCACACTGCTGTTCTCGGGTATCGGCACCATCCTGTTCCTGCTGATCACCCGCAACCGGTTACCGAGTTACCTCGGTTCGAGTTTCGCGATCATCGCCCCGGTCACCGCCGCATCCACATCGCATGGCCCGGGTGGGGCACTCGGTGGTCTGATCACGGTCGGCGTGCTCGTGATGATCATCGGCGCCGTCGTCCACTTCGTCGGTATCGGCTGGATCGAGAAGCTGATGCCACCGATCTGTACGGGTGCGATCGTCGCACTCGTCGGCTTCAACCTGGCGCCGGTCGCCAAGAGCAACTTCGAGCAGGGGCCGGTCACCGGTTTCATCGTGCTCGCGCTGATGCTCGGCTGTCTGGTCTTCTTCCGCGGTCTGATCGGCCGGCTGTCGGTGTTCGCCGCCGTGGTGGTGGGATACCTCGTCGCCCTCGCCCGCGGCGAGGTCGACACCTCGGGGATCGCCGACGCCGCCTGGATCGGCCTGCCCGACTTCACTTCCCCCACCTTCCACTTCTCGGTGATGCCCATGTTCATACCGGTGGTACTGGTGCTCGTGGTGGAGAACATCGGTCACGTCAAGTCGATCAGCGCGATGACCGGAACCGACAACGACAAGTACATGGGCCGTGCCCTGTTCGCCGACGGCCTGGCCACCACCGTCTCCGGCGCCGGCGGCGGTTCGGGAACCACCACCTATGCCGAGAACATCGGCGTCATGGCGGCCACCAAGGTGTACTCGACCGCCGCCTACTGGGTGGCCGCGATCGCCGCGATCGTCCTGGGCCTGTGCCCGAAGGTCGGTGCCACCGTCGCCGCCATCCCGCCGGGCGTCCTCGGCGGTGCCACCGTGGCACTGTACGGTCTGGTCGGTATCCTCGGCGTGCACATCTGGGTGATCAACCGCGTCGACTTCTCGCAGCCGATCAACCAGTTCACCGCGGCCATCGCGCTGGTGATCGGCATCGCCGACTTCACCTGGACCATCGGTGATCTGAGCTTCGGCGGCATCGCACTGGGTGCGATCTCCGCGGTGGTCGTCTACCACGCATTGCGGATCATCGGGACGTGGCGCAAGACCGTTGCCCCGCAGCCGGATCCCACCACCGAGAACCTCGACATCGAACTGCCGCCCCGGGACTCGTCGGCGCCCTCGGCCACCGATGACCTGATCGTCCACGCCGACGGCACGACGGAACCGACGCAGGCCCGCAGCCCGCACTGACCGCTCGACCGACCGCATCCCGACGCCGCGGTACACCGAAAGCCCCCGGAATGTCGACCACCGGAGTCTCGAACACCGGGGTATCGGCGTCACGACAAGGAGTGAAACATGGCAACGACGCTGATCACCGGCGGCACCGTGGTGTCCAGTACGGGTCGCCAGCGCATCGACGTGCTCGTCGACGGCGAACGGATCACCGCACTGATCGACCCCGCCGCACAACCGTTCGGTCCGGCACTGGCCGACAACGTGGACGAGGTGATCGACGCGTCGGGGATGTATGTCATCCCCGGCGGCGTCGACGCCCACACGCACATGGAGATGCCGTTCGGCGGGACCACCGCCGCCGACACCTTCGAGACCGGGACCCGGGCCGCCGCACACGGTGGCACGACGACCATCATCGACTTCGCGATCCAGACCCCGGGAGAGCGCCTACAGGACACCCTCGAACTCTGGCACACCAAGGCCGCGGGCAACTGTGCCGTCGACTACGGCTTCCACCAGATCGTCGGCGACGTCAACGCCGAATCCCTGCGCGCCATGGACGAACTCGTGAACGAGGGGGTCACCAGCTTCAAGCTGTTCATGGCCTACCCCGGGGTGTACTACTCCGACGACGGCCAGATCCTGCGTGCCATGCAGGCGTGCGCCGCCAACGGGGCACTGATGATGATGCACGCCGAGAACGGCATCGCCATCGACCAGCTGATCGCCCAGCACATCGGTCGGGGTGAGACGTCGCCGTACTACCACGGGGTGTCTCGGCCGTGGCAGCTCGAGGAGGAGGCCACCCACCGCGCGATCATGTTGGCCGACGTGACCGGTGCACCCCTCTACATCGTGCACGTGTCCGCGAAACAGGCTCTCGAACAGATCGCCACCGCCCGCGGCGCGGGGAAGAACGTCTTCGCCGAGACCTGCCCGCAGTACCTGTATCTGTCGCTGGAGGAGCAACTCGGTGCCGCCGGCTTCGACGGCGCGAAGTGGGTGTGTTCCACACCGCTGCGATCGCGTGCCGAAGGACACCAGGACGAGCTCTGGAAGTTCATCCGCACCCACGATGTGTCAGGTGTGGCCACCGACCACTGCCCGTTCTGCATGAAGGACCAGAAGGAGATGGGTATCGGCGACTTCTCCAAGATCCCCAACGGGATCGGGGGAGTGGAGCACCGCGTCGACCTGATGTATCAGGGGGTCGTCGACGGACGGATCAGTCTGGAGCGGTGGGTGGACGTCTGCTCGACCACACCGGCACGGATGTTCGGGATGTACCCGCGCAAGGGCATCATCGCACCGGGGGCCGACGCCGACATCGTCCTCTACGATCCGAAGGGGCACACCAGTATCGGGCTGGGCAAGACCCACCACATGAACCTCGACCACTCCGCGTGGGAGGGATTCGAGATCGATGGTGCGATCCGTCGGGTGATCTCCCGCGGCACGACGATCGTCGACAACGGCATCTACCACGGCAAGACCGGCCACGGGCAGTTCGTGGCCCGCGCCCTCTCGCAGAACCTCATCTGATCAGGAGAACGTCATGGACTTCGGAGTCGTCATGCAGAACGACCCGCCCGCCTCCCGCGTCGTGGAGCTGGCGGTGGCCGCAGAGAATCGTGGGTTCTCCCACGTGTGGACCTTCGACTCACACGTGTTGTGGCAAGAACCCAATGTGGTCTACAGCCAGATCCTCGCAGCCACCCGCACCGTCATGGTGGGCCCGATGGTGACCAACCCGGTGACCCGCGATCCGAGTGTCACGGCCTCGACGTTCGCGACGCTGAACTCGATGTACGGCAATCGGACGGTGTGCGGCATCGGTCGCGGGGACTCCGCGGTCCGCGTGGTCTCGGGTAAGCCGTCCACGCTGGCCACCCTGCGCGAGGCGATCACCGTGATCTCCGCACTCGGCAACGGCCGCGGTGTCGAGATCAACGGCACCGCCGTGCGGTTCCCGTGGGGGAGCCGTTCACGTCTTCCGGTCTACGGCGCCGGATACGGCCCGAAGGCACTCGAACTCATCGGCACCCACTGTGACGGGTTCATCCTGCAACTGGCCGATCCGGCGATCATCGAGTGGACCACGAAGCGGGTCAAACAGGCCGCGGTCGACGCCGGGCGGGATCCCGACGACGTGTCGATCATCGTCGCCGCCCCAGCATATGTCGGTGACGACATCGATCATCAACGCGCACAATGCCGATGGTTCGGCGGGATGGTCGGAAACCACGTCGCCGACCTGGTGGAGAAGTATGGCGGTGACGGCGCCGGCGATGTTCCTGCGGCGCTCACCGACTACATCGCCAACCGCACCGGCTATGACTACAACGAGCACGGACGGGCGGGCAACAGCCACACCGAGTTCGTGCCGGACGAGATCGTCGACCGGTTCTGCCTGCTCGGCGGTGTCGACGAGCACATCGCCAAGCTCGAGGACCTGCGCGCCCTCGGCGTCGACCAGTTCGCGGTGTACCTGCAGCACGACGGCAAGGATCAGACTCTCGCCGCCTATGGCGATCACATCATCCCGGCGCTCAATCCGGTTGCGCTCGCCCGCATCTGAGACACGTCGATGTCCGAGGAGGAAGACAACATGACCATCGAGACCGGGGAACGGGGCGTCCACGTCCCCGCACGCGCAGACGACCGCCAGGCATTTCTCGACGACTTCGCGCGGATGTCGACGTTCGGGGCCACCGCGGCGGGCGGTGTCGACCGCGAGGCCGCAACCGATGCCGATGCCGCACAGCGGAAGTGGCTCGCCGCGTGGCTGACCGAGCGCGGCTTCCAGGTGCGGTTCGACCGCATCGGCAACATGTTCGGCCTGCTCGAACTCGTTCCGGGCGCACCCTTTGTCCTCGCCGGTTCACACATGGACTCCCAGCCGCGGGGTGGACGTTTCGACGGCGCCTATGGGGTGTTGGCCGCCGCCCACGCCTTCGACCGACTGCGTCGCCTGTACACCGACCCGTCCTGTCCGACGCGGCCCGCATACAACCTCGCAGTGGTCAACTGGTTCAACGAGGAGGGGTCACGTTTCACCCCGTCGATGCAGGGCAGCGGCGTGTTCACCGGCAAACTCGACCTCGCGGACGCCCTCGCGACCGCCGATGTCGCCGGGGTCACCGTGCAGGACGCCCTGGGTGCCCACAGCATGCTGGGTGACGACGTGTTCCCGCTGGACGACGCCGGGCGCTTCCGCGACGATCGGGTGGCCGCCTATGCCGAGATCCACATCGAGCAGGGTCGCGAACTGGACAAGGCCGGCGTCACGATCGGTGTGGTGCCGTCGACCTGGGGCGCCAACAAATACGAGATCGGTGTGGTCGGGTGGCAGGGACACACCGGCGCCACCGCGATCACCGATCGCCAGGACGCGCTCTACGGTGCCGCCCGGATCGTCGTCGCGCTGCGCGAACTCGCCGAGACCTACGGCGACGAGTTGCACACGTCGTGCGGACAACTGACCGTCTACCCCAACTCGCCGGTCGTCGTGCCCCGGGAGGTGCACATGCATCTCGATCTGAGGTCGTCGTCGGACGACATCCTTGCGGCCGCCGACCGCGACCTCACCCGGATGTTCGCCGAGATCGAGATCGCCGCCGATGTGCGGATCGAGAAGCGATTCGCCCACACCTGGAAGGGGCACGACTATCCGGCAGGAGGCGTCGCCCTCGCCGAGGCCGTGATCGGCGACCTGGGATTCCGGTCGATGCGGGTTCGGACGCGTGCCGGGCACGACTCGACCAACATGAAGGATCTCGTCCCCACCGTGATGCTGTTCATCCCGAGTGTCGACGGCGTGTCGCATGCCGAGAACGAGTACACCGCCGATGACGACATGCTCGACGGCGTGACGGTCCTGACCGAGGCCCTGGCCCGGATGGTCGAAGGCGCCCTCAGTGCTTCCGCGTCACCCGCTTCCGCGCCACCCGGTTCTGCCTCACCGGGTTCGGACTGACCGGCTCTGGTTCGTCGCGAGGCCGTTCGGGTTCGGACAGACAGCCCCTACGGTTCCGTAAGTTACGGTAGCGTAGGTTCATGTCCGTGACCGTCGATGTGACCCTGAACGACTTCGAGAACGTCTACGACTTCTACCGCGAGCATCGGCAGCCGGTACTCAAGGCGAAGTCGATGTATGCCGTACTGGCGGCGAAGTATCGCCCACAGGTGCGCTACGAGACCGGTGCCAGGCAGCTGATCCGTCATCTCCGCCGTGAGGGGTGCGTGCTGGTGATCTCGGCCAATCACGTTCGGGAGACCGATCCTTTCGTGCTGGCCGCCACCGGCTTCCTCTCCGCGGTGCGGCCACATATCGGCCATGTGCGGGTACTGGCCAAGGATCCGTTGTTCGTCGACCCCGAGCAGCGCAGGAAGATCGACCTCCTGGGCGGGATTCCCGTGTTCCGGCCCAAGGACCACGGTGTCCGCGAGACCATGGTTCCCGGCCGGCGCATGATCGACATCTGCGTCGAGCGGATGGTCGACGGCGACTGGATTGCCGTCTTCGCCGAGGGGACCTGCAATCTCACCGATCCCGCGCATGTCCAGCCGCTGGGCAGCGGGATGGGTCACATCGTCAAGGGCGTCATCGGCGCAGGTCGGCGGGTGGCTCTGCTCAGTATCGGGATCGCCTACCGCGAGAACACGGATCGAGGCCCTGCGGTGATGATCAACCGGCCGATCGAGCTGACCGCCGACGACGCCAAGACCCCGGCGGCAGCCACCCGGCTCGCTGCCGCCGATCTGCAACGCGCTGTCGACGTCGCTTGGGATCGGGCGCATCCGTGAACGCAGCGACGAACCTTCGAGGTGGTCGCCACCCGACGTCGTCGACGTGATTCGCACCCAATCAGCCACCGGCCGTTGGTGGTTGAGCCGATGAGGAGCGTAGCGACGAGGCGTGTCGAAACCTCAGACGGCCGACGTCGCCAAGGTGATCACCTCCGACGTGGTCGCTACCCAACGCAGGCTGCGGAGATTTCGACTCGGGTCCTCGCGATGCTCGGTCCCGGCTCAATCAGCGTGGAAGGCGCGGCTCAATCAGCTACTCCCAGTTGGTGGTTGAGCCGACG
>NZ_BCNF01000016.1 GCF_001485495.1 Gordonia desulfuricans NBRC 100010
GCTTCTACAAAAGGTCAGGCAGCATTCGGTAGTTCGTCGGCAAATCGCCTGTTATATGCCGGAATCGGACGACGACGTCGATCCACCACCTCCGGCGGGATCAACCACGGATGCGCATCCGGCCCCATATAGACATCCCACCCGTTGTGATGCACATCGGCATGACACGACGCACACAACAAACACCCATTCGCAAGATCAGTCGCACCACCATCAGACCAATGCGCAATGTGATGAGCCTGAGTCCGAGATGCCGGGGCACCACACTTGATACAACACCGATCCCGCTCGAACAACGTCCGCCGCTGCGAAGCGGTGAACAACCGTTTCGAGCGACCCATATCCAACGGCACCCGCTCACCGTCGACGATGGTCATCACCACCACACCGTCGCAGCTGGTTTCCAGCAGGGTGCCGTGGGTGATCGACCCACCAAACGCCAACTCCGACTTGCCCGGCGCATCCGCAGGAACCGACAGATTGATCAACGCCGCCGGTACAGCGGTCACCGACCGCTCCCCCGCACCAGCCGCCATATCCAAAACCATCTCCAAGGCATCAGCACGGCGTCGAGGAGCTTCACGGGGATCTTTCGAACCATCCGATTGCGGGACCGGCGCCGACAGCTTCTCGATCGCCGTCGCCAACTTTTCCCCGACAACAACATCCAGACTCCCCGAGACAGCAACCCGCCCATCATCGGTCCGCCCGATATCCAGGGCATTCAGATTGCGGTCCTCTTTCGCTGGACGTCCACCCTCGGCATCATCAGCATGATGGTCCCCCAATTGATGCGCCCGGGCCATCACCTCAGCCGGTTTCGCCCCCGACAACACCTGCGCCAACAGATCACCCTCAAAGGTCGCCCAGGTCTCAGCGTCCGGCGGTTCGCCGGCACGCAAGCCGATCTGGTTCAACCCGCGAACGATCGCATCCACATGTTCACCCGAGATCGCCCCGTCAGCAGAATGTTTCACAGTCCGCTCCACCATCGCCGAGGTGCCGATCCGCTGCACCCGCGCAGCCACGGAAGGCGCGTACCCCATCTCGATCAGCAACGCGATCGGTTTGTGCCCGTGATTCTGTGCGACCCCCAGCCGGTCGAGATGACCAGCCCCGGCCGCGGTCAACGCGTCGACGACATTCCTGATGGTGACCAGTGTCCGCATGTCCGTGAACACGTCCGGCCCGGTCGGATCGTCGTCGAAACGATAATAGACGAGTGCGTCGAGAATGGTCTCCAGCTCCCCCTGCATGTGTTCCATTGTAGCGATTACATAGGCGAACTATCGGCGAATAAGGAAGCAGAACAACATTTGTGGATAAGTTGTTAAAGCTGCTCACCCTCGAGGTTCGGGTTCACCCGTGGGGCCTCGCGCGAACGGCGAGATCTGTTGACTGGGCGCACGATTCCATCGAGTGGGCGTTGGGCGTCGCCGCCTGTGGAATTCTCCGACAAGGGTTGACCGATATCGAGTTACCTTGGCTCGCATGGGGAGACGCAACAGGACCACCTACCCGTCGTGGTCACCGCAGAATCTGGCACGGGTGCGCACGGAATTGCTCGGGGGACTCCAGAACATGACGGTCTATATCGAGGAGCAGTTCGGGAAGTTCGACGAGAGTATCGCAACCGTTGAGGAAATCCTGGAGTATCTCCAAGACCGTCATCCGTACCTCGATACCGATCTCGACGACGACGAAGTCGACGATCTGGATTACCTCGATCCTGATCATGTGGAAGGACAGGAGGTGATCGACCAGGCCAGGGGATTGATCGAGATGCAGACGATCCTCGCGGCGAACGTCTCCAATGCGTGGGGGATCGCGCAGATGGCAGCCACTGTCATCCAGGCATCGCCCACGCTGTGGTTGCCGCGAGAGACCATGTCAGCCGTCCGCAGGGCGGCGCGGCCGAGCGCAGAGGAACGAACACTGCTCCGCACGCATCCGACCGGATTCCTCGTCTTCGAGGAATCCGCCGGTGTGGTCCCCGACGACGAGTCGACGTCCGCTGAAACGACGGCACCCCTGGACGCCTTGGCGTGGTGGCCGTGCCCCTATCAACTGAGCGGCCGGAGAAACCCTCTCGGTGTCGGGCACGCCGATCGGGGCAACGACATCGTCGTCCACGCATTCACCCGCGCACGGATCGACAAACACGTTGGAGCAGAGGAGAACTGGGCGTCCGAGGCCTGGGCCGACTCCACGCTACGGCCGGCGACAACATTCGACCTTCCCCGGTACGGGAGCATGTGGCTCGCGTTGACAGCACCGAGGCGGGCGTTCGACCGCGATTCGCAGGCCTTTCTCGAATCCCTCGGCCAGTTGGTCGCGCGGCGCCATCCGGTTGCAAGACCTCGTGATCCCCGCCGACCGCCGTCGATGGCACAGACCCGGCTATCCCCAACTGCCAGACCTGAGGTCGGTCTCGGTACTACGGGCAGCGTGACCGTCATCGGTGACCTGGGTAGGTTGTGGGCATGCCGTTCGATCCGCACGCCGTCTCCGCCACTCCCGTCCGCGACGCGATGCTCGCACGCCGTTCGTCACCCAAGGTCACCGATGCGAGCCCCACCCATGAGGAACTGTTGGACCTGGTGGCGGCGGCCGGCCGTGTCGCCGACCACGCCAATCTGGCACCGTGGCGTCTCGTCGAGCTACGCGGTGACGATCGCGTGCGGTTCGCCGAGGCGATCGGACGGATCAACGGCACCGAACCGTCCGACAAGCCGTTGCGCGCGCCCCTGCTCATCGCCATCGTGTCCTCGCCGACACCGCATCCCAAGGTTCCCACCTGGGAGCAGGAAGCCGTGGCCTCCGGCGTGGGACACATCCTGAGTCTGCTGCTGGACGAGGCCGGCTACGGCGTCATCTGGCGTACCGGCCCGTTCGCGGCGTCACCGGAGATCGCCGACCTGCACGGCCTCGCCGACTCCGAGAAGCTGATGGGCTGGTTGTACGTCGGCGGCCGCACCGAGCGTGACACCCCGCGACGGCAGGTGGATGCGGGCCGCTTCCTCACGCGGTTTCCCACGGCCGACTGATCACCCGAGGTCGCCGACACACCGATACCGACAGGCCCACATCCAGGACAGGATGTGGACCGGCCGGCGCCTTCGGGAAGCCGTCGGGATCACGAGGTCGGCACGGATCGACGCAGGTCAGATGACCGGCCGGCTGCTGCGGAACACGCCGTCTGGGTCGGCGGCGTTCTTCGCGACCCGCAGGCGGGCGATCACCTCCGGGGAGAACGCCGCGGCGAGCGGATCGTTGTCACCGAGCATCGACACCGACAGCGGCCCTCCGTAGAACTCCTCGACGTCGGCGAGGATCGCGGCGACCGACGCATGGGCTGCAGGCATGGCCTCGGGTACGGGGACCATGGTCATGGCCATCACCGAGTAGGCGGCGGTGATGCGCCGGCACACCGCGTTCTCCGACGGGGTGAGCAGCGCCCCGCCGAGGTGACGGATCTGCACCTGGAGGACGCCGCAGGCAGGCGTGGCGGCCCGGGCGAGGATCGTGTCGATCACGTCGTCGTCGAACCGTCCGAGGGTGGTGGTCCCGAGATAGGCCGGTGACGGGTCATCGGGTTCCTCGCACACGGTGCCGACCTCGCCCGGCGCGAGTGGTCGGACGGTGTCGCGGACAACGATGCCGGCGGCGCGGATCGGGACCAGAAGTGCGTCGAGCGCATCGACGCTGCCGAGGTACACCGCGTCGACCGCGCAGAGGGATTGTCCACGGATCTCCTCCGGTAGTTCGGGAATGGGTGGGAAGTGCAGCATCGAGGCGAACAGCGTGAGCTCGTCGGGTGCGGTTCCGGTGATCTCCGCGTAGGCACGCCACACGGTCGGCGCATCGGTCGCGGGGAACACCAGCCGTCCACCGCTGATCTCCGGTGCCGCGGTCAGGGAGAGCTCCACGGCGGTGACGATCGCGAAATCGCCGCCGCCGCCGCGCAATGCCCACATCAGCTCCGGGTCGGAGGAGTCGTCGATCCAGCGGTGGCGTCCGAGTCCGTCCACCACTTCGGCCGCCCGGACCGCATGGGCACCGACACCGGTTGTGCGACCGAACATCGACAACCCGCCACCCAGGAAGAAGCCGGTGACGCTGACGTCGCCGCTCGAGCCCATCGGACCGGTGAGGCCGGTCCCGTCGAGCGCGCTCTGCAGTTCCACCCACTTGACGCCGGCGCCGACGCGTGCGATCGCATTGTCGGCGTCGATCCAGATGTCGGCGAGGCCGCGGGTCCGGATCAGGATGGTGTCGTCGAGCGCCGTGGTCGCCCCGTGCCCACCGGGTTGCGCAGACACCCGGATGTGGTGTCGCAGTGCGAAACGCACCGCGGTCACGACATCAGCGGCGGATTCGGCGACGACCACCGCCGCCGGACGCTGCGGCACTGCGAGATTCCAGGCCGACGATGCCGCCGGCCAGCCAGGGTCGCCGGGTAGCACGAGGGTTCCGGTGAGCATCACCGCGAGTTCCCCGAACGGGGGGAGCGACGTCGTCGTCGCCACGCCGTCTGCGGATGCCGATTGGGTGGGTGAGTCTGCAGGAGTGGAGATTTCGTTCGATGTCATGCCGACAACTGTGCGGCTGCATCCATGGCCGACACCATCCCCGCCACCTGGGTCGTATATCCCCCAACTATGTGGGATACCTGCGGCCTTCCAATCGGCGCATACTTGCCCGATGAAGACTTTGCGTGCCGAATCCGCACGGGCGAGCATCGACGCCCTTGCACGGTCCGGGCTGCCGTGGGGTGAGTTCGGAATCGAGTCGATGGAGATCCTGCGTCGCGCGATTCCCTTCGAGGGAGTGTGCTTCGGCAGCATCGATCCGGCCACCGACCTCGTCACCGGATCGGTCAAGATCGGCATCGACGCACCCTGCGAGGTCGAGTTCGCCCACCACGAGTACGTGGAGGACAACATCTCGCTGTTCACCGATCTCGCGAATCGCGAGTTCCCGGTGAGCATCCTGCACGAGGAGACCGACGACGACCCGCGCCGTAGTTCGCGTTTCCGCGACCTGTTCGAGCCGATGTTCGGGTTCGGGCACGAGATGCGGGCGATCGCCCGTGCCGGCGGGCGGACATGGGGCGGTGTCGCGCTCTACCGTGGCCACGAGAGCAGTGGGTTCAGCCCCGCCGAAGCCTTGTTCCTCGAGAGCATCACCGACAGTCTGGCCCTCGGGGTCCGCGCCGGTCTCGTGGTGTCGGTCGCCGAATCGCAGATGCACCTCGACGTGCAGCCGGCGGAGAAGGGGCCTGCGGTCATCGTCTTCGACGCCGACCAGAACGTCATCTCCGCGACGCCGGCCGCCGCACGCCGGGTGGAAGAACTCGACGGTGATCTGTGGGGCGAGATGCCGACGAGTGTGGCATCTGCTCTCGGCGCAGCCCGGGCGTTGCTCGCAGGTCGGTCGACGGCGGTGCCGCGGCTGATCGTGCGCGGTGCCGGTGGTGAGTGGTTCGCCGTGCACGCCGCACCACTGACCGGCCGTGACGGGGCATCGCAGACCGTGGTGACCATCGAGTCCGCCGGTCCGTCGGCGCTGTTACCGCTGGTGGTGTCGACCTTCGGGTTGACCGCACGCGAGAGCGAGGTGGTCGGTGCGGTGTTGCGGGGGGATTCGACGACGGTGGTGGCCAAGTCCCTGCACATGTCGCCGTACACCGTCCAGGACCACCTGAAGTCGATCTTTGCCAAGGCCGGGGTGTCGAGCCGCCGCGAACTGATGTCGCGCGTGTACTTCGATCACTATGCCCCGCAGAAGGACGGCCGGCTGGGCACCGACGGCTGGTTCGCAAACCCCGTGTCCACGACCTGATCTGTCCATCGGACGTGCCGGGCACCCGGTGTTTGCGGTGGCACGCTCTCGCTCCGGTTCTCACCAACCGGCACGAACCCTTGACAACGTACAACCGTTTAGTTGTATATTTGGGTGGTGGAAGGCACCGACGAGGACCGGGCCGACGCCCTGTTCCACGCACTCTCCGACCGCACCCGCCGCGACATCCTGCGTCGCGTACTGGCAGGGGAGCACTCGGTGTCATCTCTGGCGGCGGACTACGACATGAGCTTCGCCGCGGTACAAAAGCACGTCGCCGTTCTCGAACGCGCCGGTTTGCTCACCAAGAGACGTAGTGGCCGTGAGCAACTCGCCACCGGCGATGTCACCGCCGTCCGCGCGGTCGCGACGTTGCTGACCGAATTCGAACAGGTCTGGCGAGGCCGCATCGCCCGTATCGACGAGCTCCTCGCACTCGACACGTCCACGGAGGAATGACCATGCCCGTCACGAATGTCTCCCACGACATCGACACCCGAACCATCACCATCACCGCCGAGTTCGCCGCGCCGGTCTCCCGCGTGTGGCAGGTCTATGCCGATCCACGTCAGCTGGAGAAGATCTGGGGCCCACCCGAATACCCGGCCACCGTCGTCCACCACGACTTCCGGCCCGGCGGCCGGGTCACGTATTACATGACCGGCCCCGGCGGCGACAAGCATGCCGGTTACTGGGACATCCAGGCGATCGACGAGCCCAACGGCTTCGACTTCGTCGACGGATTCGCCGATGCGAACTTCGAACCTGTTGAGACCATGCCGGTTTCGACCAGTGAGTTCCGTTTCGTCGCCGGCGGCGCGGGTACCGTCGCGACCTTCGTGAGTACCTATCCGACGGCCGATGCACTGCAACAGGTCCTCGACATGGGTGTGCTCGAGGGTTCGTCGTCGGCGATCAACCAGATCGACGCCCTGCTCGCCGCCTGAGATCGGCGGGCGATTCCCGGTGTCGACGATTCGCCCCACCGGGTCGCCACATTCCCCTACCGTGTGACCCAGGGCACATCGGTGTCGATGTGTCTCATCATCGAGAGCAGGGGAGAGCCGATGACCGCCGCGACCGATCCCGGCATCGGGCAGGGAACCGAGCCATGGCGGTCTCGGCGCAACCACTGGAACAGCCAGGTCCACCGGCATGCGTGCATGATCCCGGACGACGTCGCGGTGACCTATCTGGACAGATCGACGACGTGGCGCGGACTCGACGAGCGGTCCCGTGCCTTCGCCGCGGCCCTGTACCGGCGCGGGGTGCGATTCGGCGATCGGGTCCTGATGGCCATGCTCAACCGCACGGAGTATCTGGAGGCGGTGCTGGGTGCCAACCTGATCGGGGCGATCCCGGTCCCGGTGAACATCCGGATGGCACCGGCCGAGGTCGCCTTCCTGGTGACCGACAGCGGGGCGCGGGTGGTGGTCACCGAGCGGCTGCTGGCACCGATCGCCGACGCCGTCGCCGCGTCCACGGGATCGATCGACACCGTCGTCGTGGTGGATGGCAGTGACGTTCCCGAACACCTCGACTACGAGACCCTCCTGGCCGAGGACTCGTCGGATCTGCCGGAGATCGACGTACCCGAGGACACCGTCGCCCTGATCATGTACACCTCGGGTACAACCGGAAAACCCAAGGGCGCCATGCTCACCCATGTCAACCTGCAAGCGCAGGCGGTCACCACCATCGCCGGCACCAACGGCCGGGAAGCCGACGACGTGGCATCGGTGGTGCCACCGATCTTCCACATCGCCGGTCTCGCCGCCTTCGCACCGCTGCTGTACCTGGGGGTGCGGGCGGTGATCCATCCGCTCGGCGCCTTCGATGCCGCGGCGATGCTCGACACTCTCGAACGTGAGGGAACGACGTCGGTGTTCATGGTGCCCGCGCAGTGGCAGCTCATCTGCGCCGAGCAGCAGGCCCGGCCGCGGACACTGAAGCTGCGGACGATCAGCTGGGGTGCCGCGCCCGCCGCCGACTCGGTGCTCGCGGCGATGGCCGAGACCTTTCCGGATGCCGAGATCATGACGGCGTTCGGCCAGACCGAGATGTCGCCGGTGACCTGCCTGTTGCGCGGCGAGGACGCGCGCCGCAAGATCGGATCGATCGGCACCGTGGTACCCGCCGTCACCGCTCGCATCGTCGACCCGTTGATGAACGACGTGACGCCGGGGGAGGTCGGCGAGATCGTCTATCGCGGACCGAATCTGATGCGAGGCTACTGGGGGAGACCGGACGCCACCGCCGATGCCTTCCGCGGCGGGTGGTTTCATTCCGGCGATCTGGTCCGTGAGGACGAGGACGGATTCCTCTATGTGGTGGACCGCGCCAAGGACATGATCATCTCCGGCGGCGAGAACATCTACTCCGCCGAGGTCGAGAACGTCTTGTTCGGCCATCCCGGGATCGCCGAGGCCGCGGTGATCGCCCGCGCCGACGACCGCTGGGGTGAGGTCCCGGTGGCGGTGGTGGTGCTGGCCGAGGGCACCTCGGACCTCACGCTGGTGGATCTCGAACCGTATCTGAACGAGAATCTCGCCCGGTTCAAGCACCCCAAGGACCTCGTGATCATCGACGAGCTACCGCGCAACGCCGGCGGCAAGGTGGTCAAGCCCCGACTGCGTGAGGCCTACGGCAGCAAGGACATCGGCCTACAGCACTGATGTCCTCGACGGCACCGTGATCGTCGAATCCCGTTCTCCGCCGACTCCCGGACACACCCCTGCGTCGTCCCGTACGCTCCGGTGGACACGTGTCCGCCGACCGCATGTGCGGAGCACGGACGTCCGAGCACTGAAGCACTGGACTACTGAACCACTGAGCTATCGAGGAGGACATTCGGTGACCGACATCCGACTGGCGGGCAAGGTCGCCCTGATCACGGGCGCGGCGCGTGGTCAGGGACGCAGCCACGCACTGCGACTGGCCCGCGACGGTGCCGACATCATCGCGGTGGACATCTGCGCGCAGATCCCCACCGTCAACTACGAGCTGAGCACACCGGACGACCTGGCCGAGACCGCGACGCTCGTCGAGGCCCTCGGACGCAGGATCGTCACCAGGGTCGCCGACGTCCGTGACCGGGGAGCGCTGCAGACGGCCATCGACGAGGGTGTCGCCGAACTCGGCGGGCTCGACATCGTCGTCGCCAATGCCGGGATCAGCCCGGTAGGCGCCGATCGTCCGCCGGTGACCTGGCTCAACACGGCCTCGGTCAACCTCGGCGGCGTCATCAACACCCTCGAGCTGTCGTTGCCGCATCTGTCGTCGGGCGCCTCGATCGTGTGTGTCGGGTCGATGGCGGCGTTCATGGAGAGCTTCGAGTCCAGGGAGGCCGGTTTCGGCGCCAGCGGCTACTCGTTCTCCAAGCGTGCCATCGCCCGCCTCGTCAACGATCTGGCGCGTTCGCTGGCGCCGCAGGGGATCCGGGTCAACGCGGTGCATCCGGGCAACATCGACACCCCGATGGTGCACAACTCCGGGCTCTACCACTTGTTCCGGCCCGACCTGGAGGAGCCGAAGTACGACGACGTCAAGGACGTCTTCGGCGCCTTCCACCTGCTCCCGGTGGATGTCATCCCGCCCGAAGAGGTCAGCGAGGCCGTCTTCTACCTCGCCTCGGATGCGTCGAAATACGTGACCGGACAACAACTCCGGGTGGAGGCCGGCGCACTCCTGAAGACCCTGCCGGCCGGCGTTCCCGACTGACCACCGCGCGGGAGACCGCACCCTGCACGGTCATCTACCAGGTGCGCGGTAGATCTACCGCGCACCTGGTAGATGCGTGGGGATCTCCTACTCCGCCAGACGTGCCTCGATCAGGCGGCGGCACAGCGCCTCCGGCACATCCTGGTCATAGCGGATCTTGAGAAAACCGGCACCGCACTCATATCCGGCATCGGCGACCTCCCCGGTGTACGCGCCGAAGAACTCCGGGGTGAACCGTAGTGAACAGTGCTTGCCGTAGGCCTGCAGCATCCAGAGTCGTTCCCCGTCACGCAGATATGCGGGCTGATTCCACTGCAACTTCTCTTCGACGGCGGGCGCATACGACAGGCTGATCCGTTGCAGTTCCACCAGATGCGGATGCTGCGTGGGGGTGAGCTGGGCGTAGAAGTCGTCGAGATCGGCACGTTTGGGCGCAGGCATATGACGAAACTACCTGCGCGCCGGGATGCCGGAACCCCGAAACCCCCACTCCGCGCGTTCGACGAGCTCAGCGCGCGATGGTGAAGTCGTACGCCGATTCCGCGTGCTGGGCGTCGTCGATCCCGTCGGCCTCGTGCTGGCGATCGGCCCGCAGACCGATGGTGAATTTCAGCCCGAGCGCGATCACACCGGTGACCACCGTGGCATAGGCGATGACGGCGAGCACCGCCACCACCTGCCGCCAGAGCTGATCGACACCCCCGCCATAGAACAGTCCGTCCACCCCGGCAGGGGCGGTCCGCGAGGCCACCAGCCCGATCATCAGCATCCCCACCACGCCGCTGACGAAGTGCACGCCGACGACGTCGAGGGAGTCGTCGTAGCGCCAGCGGAATTTCAGTTCGATGGCCAGCGAACTCACCGCTCCGGCGACCGCACCCACGGCGAGCGCCCCGACAGGTGTCACCGATGAGCAGGACGGCGTGATCGCGACCAGTCCGGCGATCACGCCGGAGGCGGCGCCGAACGACGTCGGCCGACCGTGGCGGACCTGCTCGACGACCAGCCACGCGACCATCGACGCCGCACCCGCACCGAGTGTGTTGACCGCGATCACGGCCGCGTCACCGTTCGCGGCCAGCTCGGAGCCGGCATTGAACCCGAACCATCCGAACCAGAGCAATCCCGCGCCGAGCATGACGAACGGCAGGTTGTGTGGCCGCATCGGATCCTTCGGCCACCCGGCACGCCGGCCGAGCAACAGCGCCAGCACCAATGCCGATGCGCCGGAATTGATCTCCACGGCCGTGCCGCCGGCGAAGTCGATCGCATGCAGATGACCGACGATCCAGCCGCCGTGCGCCTCGGTCAGGCCGGGTGCACTGAACACCCAGTGGGCCACCGGGATGTAGACGAGGACCGACCACACCGCCGCGAACGCGAGCCACGAGATGAACCGCATCCGGTCGGCCACCGCACCGGCGATCAGGGCGACGGTGACCATCGCGAAGCCCGCCTGGAAGGCGACGAACAGGATGGCCGGGATGGTTCCGACCAGCGGTATCCCCGAGTGTGTGCCGTCGGATCCGTAGGTGTGGTGCAGTCCGGGGAACGACGACAGGCTGCCGATCAGGCCGCCGTGGTCGTCGCCGAAGGCCAGGGAGTAGCCGAACACGACCCAGACGATCCACACGATCGGGATCGCCGACAGGCACATCATCATCATGTTGAGCACACTCTTCGAGCGCACCATGCCGCCGTAGAACAGTGCCAGCGCCGGGGTCATGAGCAGCACCAGGGCGAACGCCGCCAGCATCCAGGCGGTGTTCGCCCCGTCGGGCATGCCGTATGTGGGGAACATGGTCACCTTCCGTCGCACGGGCGACGAAAGCCTACACTCCTCGATCACGCCGCAGTGTCGTTGACCGACAACGGATTCCGGCAAGTCGGGCGAATCGTCGAACCCGGGCGAGGAAGCTGGCGGCTGGGCTACCCGAGGTGACCGTCGGCGACGTCGAGGGCACGGTCGAGGATCGCGAGGCCCTCGCGTACCTCGTCGGCGGTGACGGTGCACGGCGGGACGACGTGGATGCGGTTGAAGTTCGCGAACGGCAACAGCCCACCCGCCTTACATGCCGCGATCGTCTCGTTCATCGCCGGACTGCTGGAGCCGTAGGGTGCCAGGGGTTCCCGGGAGTCGCGGTCTGCGACCAGTTCGAGCGCCCAGAACACTCCGGCGCCACGTATCTCGCCGATGCAGCGATGACGTTGCGCGAGGTCGTGCAGTCCGGGTCCGATCACCTCGGCACCGATCGTCGCGGCATGCTCGACGACGTGTTCGTCCTCCATCGCGCGGATGGTGGCGACAGCGGCCGCGGTGGCGAGCGGATGACCGGAGTAGGTCAGTCCGCCGGGATAGGGGCGGTGGTCGAAGGTGGCGGCGATCTCCGCGTCGATCACCACGCCACCGAGGGGCACATAACCGGAGTTGACGCCCTTGGCGAAGGTGATCAGATCCGGGACGGCGTCGCCGTGTTCGAACGCGAACCACCGCCCGGTGCGGCCGAAGCCGGCCATCACCTCGTCGGCGATGAACACGATGCCGTGGCGGTCACAGATCTCCCGCACGCCGGCCAGATATCCGGGTGGCGGGACCATGATGCCCGCGGTTCCCGGGACGCTCTCGAGGACGATGGCCGCGATCGTCGACGGCCCTTCCATCCGGACCACCTCGTCGAGGTGGGCGAGTGCCCGCTCGCACTCCTGCTGCTCGGTCTCGGCGTGGAATCGCGAGCGGTACAGGAACGGACCGAAGAAGTGCACCACCCCGCTGTTCGCGTGGTCGTTGGGCCAGCGGCGCGGGTCACCGGTCATGTTGATCGCGGTGTCGGTGCCACCGTGGTACGAGCGGTAGCGGGTCAGCACCTTGTATCGGCCGGTGTGCAGGCGGGCCATCCGGACCGCATGTTCGTTGGCGTCGGCACCGGCATTGGTGAAGAACACCTTGTCCAGGCCGTCGGGGGTATGGCTGGTGATGAGCCGCGCCGCCTCCGAGCGTGCGTCGTTGGCGTGCTGGGGTGCGATCGTGCACAGTTTGGCCGCCTGCGCGGCGATCGCGGCCACCACCTTCGGATGCTGATGGCCGATGTTGGTGTTGACCAGCTGGGAGGAGAAGTCCAACAAGCGGTTTCCGTCGCCGTCCCACACATACGACCCCGCCGAGGCGGTGATCGTCATGGGGGAGATCTCGGCTTGCGCCGACCACGAGTGGAAGACATGGGCGCGGTCGAGCTCGTAGGTCCGCCGCGCCTCTGCACGGGCCTCGTCGAGACGCAGACCGTTGGGCAGCAGGTCGGTGGCGTTCAGCCCAGTGGCATTCAGCTTGGGAGCGTTCAGCTCGGGGGCGGGACTCTCGTCGATGATGCTCACGGTGTTGCTCCTCACGCATTCTGGGGAAAGCCGAGATCGAGTTCAGCGGTGGCCGACGCGGCCCGATCGGTACGTGCGAGGAAGGCGTCGGTCTCGATCCAGCGGGTGGTGATCGCCTTGGTCCGGGTGAAGAAGTGCACACCCTCGGTGCCGTGGGCGTGGCTGTCGCCGAACAGCGACGCCTTCCATCCGCCGAAGCTGTAGTAGGCCATCGGAACCGGGATGGGCACGTTGATGCCGACCATGCCCACCTCCACCTCGTTCTGGAACCGGCGCGCGGCCGCACCGTTCGCGGTGAAGATCGCGGTGCCGTTGCCGAACGGGTTGCGGTTGACCAGTGCCAGGGCCTCGTCGTAGGAATCCACGCGCACCACGTTCAGGACGGGGCCGAAGATCTCGTCGGTGTAGATGCTCATGTCGGTGCCGACGTGGTCGATCAGGGTGGGCCCCAACCAGAACCCGCCGGCATCGCCGTCGGGCTGCACCGTCCGACCGTCGAGGACGATGGCTGCACCATCGGCTTCCCCGGCATCGACATAGGAGGCCACCTTGTCCCGATGCACCTGGGTCACCAAGGGGCCCATGTCGGTGTCGCGGGTGCCGTCGCCGGTGCGGATGGCACCGGCGCGCTCGGCGATCCGCGCGACCAGATCGTCGGCGATGTCGCCGACGGCCACGCACACCGAGATCGCCATGCAGCGCTCACCGGCGGAACCGAAGCCGGCATTGACCATCGCATCGGCGGCGACGTCGAGATCGGCGTCCGGCAGCACGATGGCGTGGTTCTTCGCCCCGCCCAACGCCTGCACACGCTTGCCCGCGGCCGTGCCGGTGGCGTACACGTACTGGGCGATCGGGGTGGATCCGACAAAGCTGATCGCCTTGATCGCGGGGTGGGTGAGCAGTTCGTCCACGGCGGTCTTGTCACCCTGCAGGACGTTGAAGACCCCATCCGGAAGGCCCGCCTCGTGCCACAGTTCCGCGAGCCACAGCGAGGCCGACGGATCCTTCTCCGACGGTTTGAGGACCACGGTGTTGCCGGCGGCGATCGCGATGGGGAAGAACCACATCGGGACCATGGCCGGGAAGTTGAACGGCGAGATGATGCCGACCGGGCCCACCGGCTGGCACACCGAGTGCACGTCGATCTTGGTCGATGCGTTCTCGGTGAACCCGCCCTTCAGCAGATGCGGGATACCGCAGGCGAATTCGACGACCTCCTGACCGCGGGTCACCTCGCCGAGTGCATCGGAGACCACCTTGCCGTGCTCGGCGGTGATGATCTCGGCCAACTCGCCTTTGCGGGCGTTGAGCAGTTCCCGGAAACGGAAGAGGATCTCGGTGCGCTTGGCCAGTGACGTGTCCCGCCAGGCCGGGAAGGCCGCGGATGCGGCATCGATCACCGCACGCGCATCGGCGACGTCGGCCAGCGCGACCCGTGCGGTCACCACGCCGGTCGCCGGATTCGTCACCGGTGCAGTCGTATCCGACGCACCGGGGAACACCTTGTTGTTGACCCAATGGGAGACGGTTGTCATCAGGACCTCTCTGGTCGAAGCGGCCGCCGGGTCGCACCGACCCGGCGTGTCTGTTCCAGTCTCGGTCCCACATCGCCACGGCCGGGGTGACATGGTGTACGCGATTGGCCGTTCAGCTTTACACTCTGTCAATGACCATCACGGTGCGCGACGTTCTCGGTCTCCCGGAGTTGCAGCGCGGGGATCCGGTCGTGCTCAGCGATCGGCGCCTCGACGACGTCATCCGCTGGGTTCACGTGGGCGACGTCCCCGATCTGTCGGGCCTGCTCACCGGTGGTGAACTGATCCTCACCACCGGTGCCTCACTGGCGAATTGGCCGCAGCGATATCTCCAGGGGCTGTCGAGCTCCGGCGCGGTGGGCGTGGTCGTCGAGCTCGGCGCATCGGTTCCCACCCTCCCCGGCGCGGTGACCCGCCTCGCGCGCGATGCCGACCTGGCCTTGATCGTGCTGCGGCGCTCGGTGCGGTTCGTCGACGTCACCGAGGCGGTCCATCGACGGCTGGTGGCCGAACAGTACGAGGCGGTCGCCTTCGATCGCCTGGTCCACGAGACCTTCACCGAGCTGAGCATGAATCGCGCATCGGTCGTCGAGGTCGTGGCCGCGGCGGCCCGCATGCTCGATGAGCCCGTCGTCCTCGAGGATCTGTCGCATCAGGTGCTCACCTCCTCGATCGCACCCCACGCCGACACCGCCATCACCCTCGACGACTGGGAGCGGCGCTCCCGCCGCAACACCGATGGGCGTGCCGGCACCGAACCCTGGGTGTGGTCGACCGTCGGACCGCGGGGGGAGGCGTGGGGTCGGGTGATCGTGCCGCGCAACCCGATCCAGCGCGATCGGACGGTCCGCGTACTCGAACGTGCCGGTGTCGCACTGGCCCTCAACCGGATGATCGAACGTGACCGGACGAGCCTGCATCAACGCGCCCAGAGCGGACTGATCGACGACGTCGTCGACCGACGGGTCACCACCGAGTCCGAGATCGCAGCCCGCGCGCACGCCCTCGGACTCGCGCGTGCACGACGATACTGGCCGGTGGTGATCCGGGTGGACTCCACCACCCCGGACGGCGATCCGCTTGCGGCCCAACGCAGATCCGCCCAGCTTCTCGACGCGGTCTCACACACGGTGCGTTCGGGCGGACACACCGGCTTGTTCACCGTGCGACCCCCCGGCGACATCCACGCCGTCGTCGCCCTGCGACCGGCGCGCGGCCAGGACCCGGAGTCGACGCTGACCTCGCTCGCCGACCACCTGCACGAGGCGGTCGCACGCACGGCCGGGGACACCCGGTGCACGGTGGCCGTCGGCGAACCCGACGGTGGGCTGGTGCCGGCGATCCGTGCCCTCGCCGACGCCGCCCACGTCGCCGAGGTGGCCGGCGCCATGTCCGGGCGTCGCCGGCCCTTCTACCGGGCGTCCGACACCCGGTTGCGTGGTCTCGTCGCGGTCCTGAAGGACGATCCGCGCGTGCAGGCCTTTGCCGAATCCGAGCTGCGCCGCATCCTCACCGAGGCCCCCGAGCACCTCGAGCTGCTGCGAAACCATGTGCAACTCAACGGGAACAAGGCCGCCGTCGCGCAGCGGATGCACATCAGCAGACCGGCGCTCTACAAACGTCTGCGTGCCGTCGAGGACATCCTCGAGGTGGATCTGTCCGATCCGGAATCGCTGTTGTCGCTGTCGGTGGCGACGATGATCTACGACGTCGGTCGTGCCGCTCGCGCCGACGGTGAACGCACTATCGGACCGGCTGCGGCGTCACCGCCACCACGAAGTCGATGATCGCCGATGCCACCGCGGCCGTCGCCGACAGCTGTGGCGCGTGGTCGGTGTCCAGGGTGACCTGCGTGGCTCCCGGAACCAGATCCTGCATCTGCCGCTGCGCCTGGATCGGCACCGACCGGTCCAGTGTGGCCTCGATGTAGCACCGGGGCAGCCGGCCGAATCGTTCCGGGGTCCAGGTGGGGGAGATGAGGCGGGCCGACTCGCGTTGCGGCACCATCTTTCGCGCTCCGGCCACTGCGTCGTCGGGTGCGGCCTCGTGGAAGAAGATCGTCGCGGCGGCCTCCGCCGGTACCGTCGACAGCGCACCATCGGCGCTGTACTCCAGGTAGCGTGAGATCCCCACGGGCGCTGTGAGTCCGGCGCGATCACAGGCGTCGACGAACGACCCACCGGAGGGCAGCATCATGCCTGCCACATAGACCACACCCGCGACGCGTTCGGCGAGCGCCTCGGCGACATTCGTGGCGACCACGCCGCCGCCGGAATGACCGACGATCACCATCGGCCCCTCGACGTCGGCGATCTGTCCGATCACCGCGGCGACGACATCGTCGAGTTCGGCGGGTTCGTCGAGGGTGTCGCCGACCCCGGGCAGGGTCACCGGGATCGGTCGCATACCCGCGTCGGTGAGCGGTTGCAGAAGCGGGTTCCATACCCAGCTCCCGGCCCACGCGCCGTGGATCAGGACGACGGCGGGCCCGGTCACGCCACCCCGCCCTTCGCTGCGGCGAGCACGCGGCCCGCCTCACGCACCGCCGCCGTGTTCGCCTTGCCCTGACGGGATCCGGCGAGTTTGGCGGAGATGTGGTCGCGGACGGTGATCGGCTCGTAGGCCAGTCCGTCGTCGGCGTCGAGATGGCTGGGCAGGGTGGCGATGGTGGCATCGATGTTGCCGTCGTGGAAGAACGCGACCGATCGACGACGCTTGATCGTTCCGTCCACGATCGGCGGCTTGACCCGATGGAGTGTCGAGGTCCACCGGTCGTTGGTCAGGCGTGCGGTGAGGTCGCCGAGGTTGATCAGGAGCGCACCGTCGAGCGGCTGCACGTCGTGCCAGACGCCGTCGGCGCCCAGCACCTGCAGGCCCGCGACCCGGTCGGCCCACAACACGGTGACCAGTCCGAAGTCGGTGTGTTCGCCCATGCCGGTGAGTTCGCCGTCGAGGGTGACGGTGCCCTCCGGCAGCGCATAGTTGTTCATCCGCAGCACGTCCACAGAGTGATCGGTCAGACACTCGAAGTAGTCGCTCGGCAGATCCAGCGCGTCGGCGAAGACGGTGGTCAGTGTGCGTGCCACGCGCGCGGCATGATCGTAGTAGGCCTCGATACGCGGGCGGAAGTCGGGGATGTCCGGCCAGACGTTGATCCCGTAGTCGTCCTCGGACAGGTCGAGTTCGGGGTACCAGCGTGCCTCGGCACCGATGTTGAATGCCTCGAAGAAGTCGTTCATCCGGCTCGCCGACTCCAGACCGAGGCTCAGACTGAGGGATTCGCTCTTCGGTGGCGTGTAGCCGCGATTGCCCGGCGCACGATGGCCCTTCTTCTCGTCCAGCGACTGGGCGAAGAAGTCGTCGACCGCACCGGCCAGGTCGGCGATCGCCGCCTGAGGGACGCCGTGACCGAGGATCTGCACGAATCCCACTGTGGAACAGGCGATGTCCATCTGTCGCGCAGCCTCGGCACGATCGGCCGCACTGCCACCGGCGGTGTAGGCGCTGATGTCGACGACGGGTACGTCGAAGGGGGGAACAGCAGAAGTGGTGGGGGCGTCAGTGTGCGGGGTGTCAGCGTGCGGCATCGGTGTCTCCGATCGGTAGGCGGTTCGCGTCGTCGGTGGTGTGGGACAGGGCATTCCGGTCTGTTGCTTCCAGGCTCGGGGTATCGGGGCTCGGGGTATCCGGGATCGGGGTATCCACGGTCAGGGCATCACGTGCGTGCTCGCCGAGCCGGGTGTGGTTGAGGACGAGGTTGAGCAGGAAGGCGGTGATCGCGGCGAGCGTGATCCCGCTGCCGAGGACGATCTGGGCGGAGTCCGGGAACTTGGTGAACATGCCCGGGATGAAGGTGGGCAGCATTCCGATTCCGACGGCCACCGAGGCGATCGTCATGTTGATCGGGTCGCCGAGGTCGACCGACCGCAATGTGTTGACGCCGACGATCGCGACCACGGCGAACATGATCAGACCGACCCCGCCGATCACCGGACCGGGCACACCGGCGACGAAGGCACCGAGTTTCGGGATCAGGCCGAGCACGATCAGGATGACGCCACTCACCGCGGTGACGTAGCGGCTGAACACCCGGGTCGTGGCGACGGCACCCACGTTGTTCGTGTAGACGGTGTCGATGAAGGCGTTGAAGACCGCACCGAGGATGCCGGAGATGCTGTCGCCGGTGAGGCCGCGGGCCAGATCTCCTCTGCTGACATGCTTTCCGGTGATCTCACTCAGAGCGAGGATGCTCGCGGTCGATTCGGCGAACACCACGACCATCACGATCGACATCGCGACCACCGCGGTGACGGGAAACTCCGGCGGACCGAAGTGGAACGGTTGCGGAATCCCGATCCAGGCGGCGTCACCGACGGCGTCCAGGTTGTACATGCCCATCGGAATCGCGATGGCGGTACCGACGACGAGCGCCAGGAGTACGCCGAGCTGGCGCCACATGCCGCGGCCGAGGCAGAGGATCCCGACCGCGATGGCCATGATCAGTACGGCGAGTCCGATGTTGCCGGGGGAGGCGTAGTCGGCGGCCGCAGGGTCGCTGCCGACGATCAGGCCGCCGGCGACACCGATGAGCGACAGTCCGACGACGGTCAGCACCGCGCCGGTGACCAGCGGTGGGAAGAACTTGAGCAGACCGGCGAACAGCCACGCGAGCGGGATGCCGATGATCCCGCCGATGAGCATCGACCCGTAGACGGCGGGCATGCCGTACTCGTGGGCGATGAGGATCATCGGGGTGAGCGAGGCGAACGTCCCGCCGCAGATGATCGGTAGTCGGACACCCACCGCACGGCCGATACCGAGGCTCTGGATGAGGGTGATCACTCCGGAGATCAGGAGGTCGGCGGAGATCAGGATGGCGATGTCTGCGGCGTCCAGGCCGACCGCGGCACCGAAGATCAGCGGGACGCTGACGCAGCCGGTGTACATGATCAGCACGTGCTGGATGCCGAAGATCACGAGTCGGGGGATCGGTGGACGCACGTCGACCGGGTGGACCTCCGGACGTGCCGGCGAGTCGGAGATTGCGGTCATGGGACACTCCATGTCGTAGGAACACAGAGTATTCTCCAGACCAATATTTCATAATCTGAGTCGATCCTGTTACGGGCGGATTTCGTCCGTGACCTACGGGTTACAGGCCCGGTGACCAGCCGAAACCCTCCATCATCGCGGCTGCTACGTTGCAAAGCGTGGATGACGACCAAGCGATGCTCGCACGCACATTGGGTGCGTCGATCCGGAGTGCCCGGAAGGCAGCCGGGATGACGATGGCCGAGGTGGCCAGGCGAGCCGACCTGTCCCAGCCGTTCCTGAGTCAGGTCGAGAACGGCAACACCGCGCCCAGCGTCATCAACCTGCACAAGATCGCCCAGACACTCGGCACCACCGCACACGCCCTCCTCGAGGAGGGCAGCAGACAACCCACCACCGTCATCCGCGCCGCCGACGCCCGGCAGTACAACCTCGGGCCGTCGGCCGTCGTCCGGTTCTGCCTGTCGGGGACACGGTCACTCGACTGCAACGAGGTGACCGCCGAGCCCCACAGCGGAGCCGAGGCGGCCACGACGCACGCAGGGGAGGAGTTCGTCTACGTCATCTCCGGCACGGTGCGGCTGAGCATCGACGGTGTCGATCACATACTGGCCCCGGGAGACACCGCCCACTTCCCGGCGACGCTCGCACATCAGTGGTTCAACGACACCGACGACGAGGTACGGTTCCTCTTCGTCAGCACCCCGCCGAGCTTCTGAGCCCGGGCCCGGCAGCCGAATCCCGTTGAGCGGGCGCCCAATCCCGTTGACCGGGCGCTACTTTCCGTTGACCGGGCACCCAATCCCGTTGACCGGGCGCTACTTTCCGTTGACCGGGCGCTACTCTCCGTTGACCGGGCACCCGGGTACGGTCAGGACGTCGGGCCCGCATGGGTCACGCTCGGTGCATTCATGCAGCCGGACTCATAGTAGAAGTTCTGGATCGTCGCGCTGTTGTATCCGAGATCCGCGATCGCCGTGCTGATCATTCGCGCTGCCGCGCAGTATCGTCCCAGGTGTTGGTTCAACGACGCGGTCGCCTGTACTGCGGTCTTGTCGCCGATCAGGTACACGGTCGCTTCTTGGTAGGTGAACCGATTCATGGTCAGGTCTCGGTACGCCTCGTTGGCCACCTCGACGTCAGTACTCGCATCGGTCACCGAACCGTTGAGTTCCGATGGCGGGATGGCCTGTGCGACGCCAAATCCGCCACACATCACACTCGCCGCGATGGTCACACCCACAACGCCACGCCTGACCGCATTCACTGCTCTCTCCTACCGTTCCACTCAACCGAATCACCACGATCGTGACACGGGAGTACGACCGAACCACGCGACCCGCGAGGTGCGGCTCGTCAATTCGACTGGTCGAACGACGCCATACTCCCCACGCAACTCCCACATGCGCGGTAGATCTACCGCGCATGTGGGAGTTGGCCGCGCAGCCGACAAATGCGTGCGCAACTCACGCTGCTACCCTCGGCGCGATGACATCGTTGACGTCCGGCCTTCCCGACATCTCGCCGACAGCCCATCCCTTCGACGTCACCTACCGGGTCCGCATCGACGACTGCGATCCGACGATGACCGTCACCCTCGCCGGAGTGGCCCGCTATCTGCAGGACATCGCGATGGACATGATCGACCAGTCGCCCTTCGGCGCGACCAACCCGTTCTGGATCCTGCGACGCAACATCATCGACGTCATCGAGCCGATCACCTGGCCGGGCGATGTCGACATCACGCGCTGGTGTTCGGCGTCGTCGACGCGGTGGGTCGACATGCGGCAACGGATCACCGGCACACCCGCCCAGACGCCGTTCAACCCCGACGTTCGGCCGAACGGACACATCGAAACCGAGAGCTTCTGCATCAACGTCACCAGGGACGGCCGACCGGCACGTATCACCGACGACATGCTCGAAGACCTGAACTCGGGCGTGACCGAGACCCGTCTGCGCTGGCATTCGATGAACCCCACCGACGTGCCCGACGATGCGGCAACCGCATTGTTTCCGCTGCGCGCCGGCGACTTCGACATGTTCGAGCACATGAACAACGCCGCCTACTGGCATGCGGTCGAGTCGCAGTTGACCGACCACCGCGACCTCTTGTCCCGCCCGCACCGAGCTGTCATCGAGTATCTCAAGCCGGTACCGATCACCGATCACGTCACCATCCGGTCGGCGACCACCGACCACGGCGTCTCGCTGTGGATCTTCTCCGATCAGGTTCTGTGCACCACGGTGACCATCACCGCGTTGTGACCACGGCGCCGTTGCGCTGATTCCCCAGGCCCTGCAGCGCCCGCTGCAGGGCCTTGTCGTTTCACGACGACGCACGCTCTCCACAAAAGTGGCGCCACATTTACAAAAATATGAGGCTCCGTTATGGTTGCGACGAACGCCATGCCGGGCACCAAGGTGTGACCGCCGACCATCAACGACTGTCGAGGAGGGCCGATGACCGACGCTGCTGCACGCGCCGCCATCGAGGCCCCGCGGCCGCCGGTGACCCCCGATCCGCCGACCCCCAAGGGACGTGACACCCGGGATCGGCTCCTCGCCGCCGCGACCACCCTGTTCGCAGAGCGCGGGTACGCCGGTGTCCGGATCACCGACATCACCAAAGAAGCTGGCCTGTCCGGAGGGGCGTTCTACCGCTACTTCACCGACCGTCGCGAGATCATGCTGGTCCTGCTCCAGGACCTCACCGACGAGGCCTTCGAGTTCATTCGCGTGCCCTGGGACGACACCGATCCGATGGATGCCGTGATGCGTTCCACCGAACTGTATTTCACGTTCTACGAGTCGCACCGCGCACTGTTCGGGTTGTTGGCCGAGCTCGGCCAGACCGATCCCGAGGTGTCGGCACTCTGGGCCCGCGCCCGGCAGGCCTTCTATTCCCGGTTCGCCCACGTCCTGCGGCGCGGCGTCGAGTCCGACCGGCTGCGTGCCGGCGTCAACGTCGAGGTGGCCGCCGAGATGATCTGCGGCATGACCGAGTTCTACGCCTTCCAGCGCTACGCACTCCGGGATGGCGTCGTCACCGCCGTGACACCCCGAGAGGCCGCACGCACCCTTGCCGAGATCTGGGCGTCGGGAATCCTCCGACAACCCTGAACAACCCACAACCACAACCCTTTTCCGCACTCACCGACGCATCTCGATACGCCGGATGACCAGTCACACCCGACAATCAAGGAGAACCATGACCGACGCAGTGATCGTCGCCGCCGTCCGCACCCCGCTCGGCAAACGAAACGGGGGACTGTCGACCGTGCACCCGGCCGATCTGTCCGCACACATCCTCGACAGCATCGTCAGCCGTACCGGTATCGATCCGGCGATCGTCGACGACGTGATCTGGGGTTGTGTGAACCAGGTCGGCGACCAGACCTTCGACATCGCACGTACCTCGGTCCTCTCGGCCGGGTGGCCCGAGTCGGTGCCCGGCACCACCGTCGACCGCCAGTGCGGATCGTCGCAGCAGGCGGTGAGCTTCGGTGCGGCGAGCCTCGTCGCCGGCCACTACGACGCTGTGGTCGTCGGCGGCGTGGAGAGCATGTCGCGGGTTCCCATGGGCTCGGCCGTCGGGTCGGGAAATCCGCTGGGGGAGCGCTACATCGAGCGCTACGGAGATGAGTTCCCGAATCAGGGCATCGGTGCGGAGATGATCGCCGACGACTGGAAGCTGTCCCGCCAGCAGCTCGACGAGTTCGCGCTCATCTCCCATGAGCGGGCCGCGGCGGCCAGCGACGGCGGGCTGTTCGCCGACGAGATCGCTCCCATCGACGTCAAGGGCGAGACCGTGTCGGTCGACGAAGGCATCCGCCGGGGTGGCACCGTGGACGGACTGGCGAAGCTGCGTCCGGTGTTCCGTGAGGACGGACGTGTCACCGCTGCCAACTCGTCGCAGATCTCGGACGGTTCGGCCGGCCTGCTCATGATGACCTCCGAGGCCGCCGCGAAGGCCGGACTCACCCCGCTGGCGCGTGTCCATACCGCGGTCGTCGCCGGGTCGGCGCCGATGCCGATGCTGACCGGACCCATCCCGGCCACGCACAAGGCCCTCGCCAAGTCGGGTCTGAGCATCGACGACATCGGCGTGTTCGAGGTCAACGAGGCATTCGCGCCCGTCGTGCTGGCCTGGCAGGCCGAGTTCGGTGTCGATCTGGCGAAGGTGAACCCCCGCGGTGGCGCCATCGCGCTGGGCCATCCGCTCGGCGGTTCGGGTGCCCGACTGATGACCACCATGCTGCATCACATGCGTGCCAACAACATTCGCTACGGACTGCAGACGATGTGTGAGGGTGGCGGCCAGGCCAACGCCACCATCCTCGAACTCCTCTGATCTACGGGGCCGAGATCGACTGCGGGGCCGGTGGGTTCGGTACAACCGAACTCACCGGCCCCGCAGTCGTCCGGGCGGTCAGGTGAGGCAACCGATTCTCGGTCATATCCCTGTCTGTGGCTGCGGCGCAGCGGGTTCCGGGACGTCGGCGATGTCGGCAGGAATCCGGCTGTCCTGACGCATGCCGTCGACCATGAGCCGCAGCGTTCGGCGCCAGAGTGCGGGGTGTGCGGCACCGCCGAGTTCGCGGGCAGCACCGACCGCCGCGAGGATCAGCGGGACGTCGGCGCCGTGGAAACTCTGGCGCATCCAGCCGAGTTCCTTGAGTCTGTCCACCATCACATCCGATGCCGGGATGATCCGTTCGAGTGCCGCCGATTGCGCCGCGCCCGGAGACCGGACCTCCTGGAGCACGATCTGCCGGAGCCCCTTGTTCTCGGCGAGTTGAGCACACAGCTCTGCCAGGTGATCGACGAAGGACGTCGCCGGATCCTCGGCCCGCGACACCGCATCCATCGACATGACCACCGCATCCACCTGACTCGTGAACAGTGCGTCGACGAGACCGGCCTTGTCGCCGAAGCGCCGATAGACCGTTCCCACACCGACTCCGGCACGTTCGGCCACGTCGGCCATTGTCACCTCGAGGCCGTGCTCGGCGAATGCTTCCGATGCCGCCACCGTGATCCGTTCGACGTTGCGTGCGGCATCGCTGCGTAGCCGCGGTCCCGATTCGTTGGTCTCCGATGCCATGTCGAGAACCCTACCGCGAGCAAACGGAATGACAGATTCCGTTTGCTCGGTTATGCTTGCCCGGTCAGAAACGGAACATCGCTTCCGCTTGGTTATCCGAGGGAGCCGCCCACGTGTCCACCGACACCCAACCCACCCCGCCGAGCACGAGTCCACCTACCGTCGAGCCCCATCCACATCGCTGGTGGATTCTCGTCGTGCTCGCCATCGCCCAGCTCATGGTGGTGCTCGACGCCACGATCGTGAACATCGCCTTGCCTGCCGCCCAAGCCGATCTGGGATTCGACGACGACCTTCGCCAGTGGGTGGTCACCGCCTACTCCCTGGCCTTCGGCGGTCTGCTCCTGCTCGGCGGCCGCATCAACGACCAGTTCGGACGCAAACAGGCATTCATCATCGGCCTCGCCGGCTTCGCCGCGGCCTCGGCTCTGGGCGGATGGAGCCCGACCTTCGAGGTGCTGGTCATCGCCCGCGCCCTGCAGGGCGTCTTCGGCGCACTCCTCGCACCCGCCGCGTTGTCACTGCTCACCGTCACCTTCTCGCACAGCGGTGAGCGCGGGCGTGCCTTCGGCATCTACGGTGCGATCTCCGGTGCCGGTGGAGCCATCGGCCTGCTGCTCGGTGGTGTACTCACCGAGTACATCTCGTGGAACTGGTGCCTGTACGTCAACGTCATCTTCGCGGTGATCGCGCTGGTCGCCGCGGTCAAACTGATTCCCGCCCACAAGCCCGACGACGCGGCCGGCTCACTCGACTGGCCAGGCACCGTCACCGCGACCTTCGGTTTGTTCGCGCTGGTCTACGGGCTGGCCAACTCCGAGGTCAACGGGTGGTCGGACACCTGGACCATCACCTTCATCGTCGTCGGTGCGGTACTGCTGGCGGCGTTCGTGGTGATCGAGACCAAGGTGGTCCACCCGTTGCTGCCACTGCGCGTCGTCCTCGACCTGGTGCGCGGCACCTCCTACATCGTGATGTTCATCGCCGCGATCGGTATGTTCGGCGTCTTCTTGTTCCTGACCTACTACCTGCAGGGCACCCTGGGGTACAGCCCGGTGGCGACCGGTGTCGCATTCCTGCCGATGGTGGCCGCATTGGCACTCACCGCAGCGGTGGTCGGCAACGTGACCCAGAAGGTCAGTCCGAAAATCCTTGTCGGCGTGGGTCTGGCGTTGTCGGCATGCGCGATGCTGTTCCTCACCACCATCGACGTCGACAGTTCGTACGCGACCGGTGTGTTGCCCGGTCTGCTGATGTTCGGCATCGGCCTCGGGTCGGTGTTCGCCACAGCGATGGGCTTCGCGACGAGCGGAGTGGCCGCCGAGGACGCCGGAGTCGCCTCCGCCACGGTCAACACCGCCCAGCAGGTCGGCGGATCGATGGGTATCTCACTGCTGTCGAGCTTCGCGGCGACCGCCGCGGCCGACTATGTCACCGCGCACCAGCCCGGTCCGACCGCCACACCGGAGGCCCCGCTCGCCCTCGAACACGGCACCCAGCTCGCGAGCTACCACACCGCATTCTGGTGGTCGGCAGGCTTCTTCGCGGTGGGCGCCGTCATCGCAGCGCTGCTCTACCCGGCGAAGCCGCCGAAGATCGACGCCGAAACCGTGGTGATCGCCCACTGATCGGCACCCACCGATCGGGGTGGGTGCCGGCCGTCAGCCCATGGACCGAAGGATCTCCGGGGTCACCGGATCGACGATGTCGGTGACCTCGGGATGCTTCGACACATACCGTGCGACTGCCGGGCACACCGGCACAACACGGAGTCCGGCGCTTCGGGTCTCGGCGAGGGCATTGTGGATCAGGGTGGTGGCAAGGCCTCGCCCGCCGAACTTCTCCTCGACGACGGTGTGCGGGAAGATCCGTTGCGCGCCGCGATCGATGAACACGGTGAATCCGGCGAGCTCACCGTTCACCGTGATCTCGAACCGCCCTTCGGCGTCGTTGCGGGTGACGGCGATGACGTCGTCGGTGTTCTGGTCGGTCACGGGCTTCTCCTCGGTTCTCGGGCTGCACCGTCGCGGCGCATCTCGAATGGATTCGACACTCTCGCCCCCGCGCAACGTCGTTGCGGTCCGCGGCATTCCGGGCCGGTGCACCAGGGCGTGGGTCAGGGCGCCAGGGCCTGCGCCTTCACCAGCCGTTCGGCCATGTCGGTATCGATCTGATCAGGTCGACAGGCACGAAGGTACCGTTCCAGGATGGCGATCTCGGCACCGACATCGCCTGCCTTGCGATACAGGATCGCCGCCTGCTCGGTGTACCAGGGGGCAGGGGAGTACCCGTGGAATCGTGCATCCCGCTCCGCGGCGTCGACACATTCGAGTACGAGTCGGAGTGCCTCGCCGTTGTGCTGGGCCCGTTTGAGTTGTTTGACCTCCTCGGCCCATTCGACGAAGTCCCTACCGCGCACGAGCCGACGACGCTGATCCTCCGCGGTCGATCCTCCGGCTGCCAGACGGGTGCGCCGGGTGTCCGCCAGCTCTGCGGCATGCATTCGCGCGCGAGCCGACGATTCGGTTTCGTCTTCGGCGTCATAGGCCTGTTCGTATGGCCCGAGGATGATCCGGGCCGGCGCCCTGGTGCCGGCGGGAACGAAGATCCGGCACCGTACGGCGCAGTCGTGGCCGTGATGCTGGGGATGCCGGATGACCTCCCGCACCATCTCCGCCTCCAATGCACTCACGTACCCGACGAGTCGGCGGTCCACGTAGACCGCGAGCGGCCCCCAACCCTGGGGGCCATGGTCGAGTTCTCGGACGATGGCGGTGGTGTGGTGGGCTCGCCCGCGAGGGATGTTCGCGTCGTCGAGGATGGTGTCGATGGCCTCGATGTGGTCCTTTTCGTAGGACAGTTCGGCGGCTCGGGGAAGCACGATCTCGTCCGCTGGGCGCAGTGCGGTGAGGTAGCTGTCGCCGGGGTCGATGATCTCGTGCCGGACCGGCGCCGCGGGTTCCGGCGTTGCGCGTACGGTTCCGGCGAGCTCACGTGCCCGTTCCAATCGGTCGCGTAATCCTTTGGTGCCCAGGTGTTCCGGATCGTCACGCAGGAAGCGTTCGAGGATCATGACCTCGTCGTCGTACTGTTTGCGTGACCGATAGATGATCGCGGCCTGCTCGGTCGGCCACGTCGCCGGGCGTGACACCAGTATCGCGGCACTGCGTTCGGCGGCGTCGATGCACGCATGTAACAACACCAGCGCGCGGTCGGTGTCGCCGTCGGCGCGGGCCTGGGCGATATCAGTTCGTAGTGAGGTGAATTCACGGCCGTCGACGAGTGCGGCGTCGGCGGCTTCGTCCAGTCGTCGCAGAACCGCCGCATCGCTGAGCCGCTCGGTCCCGTCGGGGCTGATGCGACCCGGCCATGTGGGCCGATCGACGTAGCGCCACTCCGGTTCGCGATCGCCACCGGGTTCGAGGGTCACCCGCGCCGACCACGTTCCGTGCTCGTAGATCGCCCAGATCCGCGCCTCGACGGTTGCTCGCTGGCCGCGTTCCATGAGTTGCAGGACTGTGGCCTGAATTGCGGGGGCCACCTCGGCGGGGACGTAGCCGACAGACAGCATGTCGATGTACACGGCGACAGCATTCGTGTCGTGTGGATTCCAGGGCTCGGCGACCAGTTCTGCATCGCGCCAGATGACCCCGCCGAGCGGCTTGTCGGCGCGGGCGAACAACTGGGAGAAGGAATCCCGGTGATGACTTTCACCGGCGATCTCCAGATCACGCACGTCCAGGACAGGATTGTGCGGAGGTTCCGGACGAACTGCCGGACCCGACGTCGCGGCCCGATTGACCTCGGCGACTTCCTTCAACCAGTCACGCAGTTGCTCGAACCGCGGCTGCATCCGGCGGGTGAAGACCACGGTGTGCGCGTCCCCGGGTTCGGCCTTGCCTGCCGGTACCCCGGCCACCGCGAGCTGGAGGTAACCGTTCGCCAGACGTGTCGCAGGTTTGAAGTGGTAGCCCAGCACCTGACTGAGCGGGACCCGGTCCCCGGCACCGAACACCGCACCGACGACCGCTCGATTGACCTTGGTGATCGTCGTTGCGTCGACGTCGAAGCGAGCGCCGTATCCCTGGTAGGACGTGGTGCCGAATTCGGGAATGTCAGTGTTCACGGTGCGCTCGCCTCCCGAGGTCACGCTATCAATCGACCGAACGACATCCCCTTCGGGTGTGTGATGATGTCAAGGCTGCCGGGATGAAGTGAAGGTGTGGAACGTGGTCGAAGTGAGTCCCAAGTTCGTCGTGAAAGACGTCGAGGTCTGGTGCAAGGCTATCGCCCACGAATTGGCCGTAGGCGAGATCATCTGGGCCTTTGTGAGTGCCTCGGACACTCGACCGGCAACCATCGCGACCGTGATCACGAATTCCCGCATAGCGGGCTTCTACCCAAGTGTCCGAGCGTCCAAACGACTCCCGACAGAAGTGCCCGGTGATCGAATCCGCAGCATCGAGTTCCCCTCGATCGGCGACAAGACGCACATGACCGTCCTCACCGAGGACGGACAGACAGATTTCGGTGAGATCGATCCAGCCGATATCGATTTCGCCAGGTACTACGTCGAATACCTTCGGAACACAACTACCGACGCCCACACGGCGATTCCTACCGAGGTTGGGTCGGCGACCGAAGAACCTCCTGTCGTGATGTCACCAACGGGCCCGGGCTCGACGAAGCTCACATTTGTCAAACAGGAGGACCCGACAGGCCCTGTCTCCATCGCTGAGCCTGCGCACGTACTGGCAGAGCCATCAACGCCCGCTGACGTCGATGGCCCCCCGTCCTCGTCAGTGCCCGCGCTAAGCCCGAAGATCAAGGAGAAGAAGGCCGCCAAGTGGTCTCAGGCGATCACGCCAGATCTCTACGCCGGTGAGAGTATCTGGGCCTTCGTGAATGCCGCGAGGTTCAAACCGGCCACGGTCGCCACTGCGATAACGAACGCGCGCATCATCGGTTTCACCCACTTCGGCCAGACCACCGACAAGCGCATTCTGCTCGAGGTGGCAGGTGATCAGATTCGTGGACTGGACTTCTCCACCAAGGGAGGTCTTCCGCACTTCCGGATACAGACCGACGCCGGCGAGGTCGACTTCGGATCGTTCGACGCCAACGAAGTCGATTTTGCGCGGCACTACGCCGAGTATCTGTGGCACAACGGCATCGATCCAATCGCGCAGCAAGCGGCCATGCAGCAGAGGCAGGAGGCTGTCGCCGCGGCTGGGGTCCGGAACGCGTGGTTGCGCCAGCGGAATGCCATCCCGGTCTTCGGTACGGCAATGAAAGACAAATGGTGGGACGACATCAGTCGCCACTCACGCCCAGAAGAATTGCCGTGGTTCGTCATCAACAGCGGAATGGAGGGTCGGCTGGTTGCCTTCGAGGACCGCTTGCTGATCTCGAAGAAGGGGTTCATGAGCGCTTCTTTGGGAGGCAGTCGAGAAACGATATTTCTGTACTCTGACATCACCAACATCGAGTACAACAGCGGCTTCATGAACGGTGTCCTCGAAGTGCTGACACCGAGTTACCAGGGGACGGCCAATCACGACTACTGGCGATCCTCGGGCAAGTCCCGCAACAGCGCATCTGACGACCCAAGAACTCTGTCGAACTGCTTGCCCCTCATCAAGGTGACCTACCGCGAAGCCCAACCGATGCTGAATGAGGTGCAACAGAAGATCGCGGCATCGAAGCGGACACAAGTCATCGTCCACCACGCATCAGATTCCGTGCAGCCCGCGGGCCCTGCTCCTGTGACCGGGCTGGCAGACGAACTCGCGAAGCTCGCAGACATGCACCAACGAGGAATCCTGGACGACGACGAGTTCAAGGCGGCCAAGGGCGCGCTGATAGCGCGGATGTCGTGACCGTCTCCGGTCAGTGGCGATGATGTCCGACGGCGTCACAGGATGAAGGACGTGCTGCAGTGGAATTGAGTCCGGTGATCGCGTCCTTTGTCGCCGACAGCGTGTGCGAGAAGCTGGCCGCCGACATGCTCGACGGTGAAGAAGTTCTGGCGCTCGTGTCCGTGATCAGTTCCCAACCCGTCACCCTCATGACTGCGATCACGACCCATCGGATCCTGGGCGTTCAGCCCTACGCGCTCGATTCACGCCAGCAGGTGCCCATCTGTGCAGAAGGCGAGAAGATCACCGGCGTACGGATCACTCCCACAACGGGCATCGACCACCTGATCATCGAGACCGCCGAGGGCGAGATCGATTTCGGTATAGTGAGCCACCCCGATGACATGAAGGTGGCCAGGAAGCACATCGAGCAGTTCCGACGTTTCACCGCACCGTCAATCAGTTCAATGGTAGGTGAGGCCCCCACCCCGACCGTACCGGCTTCCGGCCCACGGTCATCAAAACTGAGCTTCGTCAAACCGACTCCTACCGACACGATGAGTCGGTCGACGCCACCGCTTCAAAGTCCGGGACTGACACAAGCAGACGCCCAGACCTGGTGTGCGGCAATCGCCCCAGACCTGTCCCCCGGAGAGTCGATTCGCGAGCTGGTGCGCGTGACCCGATACAAACCGACGACGACAGGCACCGCATTCACGAACAGACGCATCATCGGCTTCGCACATATGGGCAAGACGACAGAAGAACGTGTCTTGCTGGAGGTGGTGGCCGACGACATCCGGTCCGTCGACTTCCCGATCAGGGCCGGGCTGCTGAGCCTCTGCGTGACGACCGACGACGGTCAACTCAACTTCGGAACGTTCGATCCACAATCAGTCGACTTCATCAAGCGCGCGATTCACCGCCTTCGCAATGGCGACGACGATCCACCGGCTGCCACAGCCGCCGTCGTGGAGTCGCGGCAGCCTGATTCAATTCCTGCCGGTTCGGACGTCGACGAAGATCCCGACCCCGATGCAGTCGGAGGACTTGCCGGAGAACTGGCCATGCTGGCCGACCTGTATCAACGTGGTCTGCTCGATGCCGACGAGTTCAAGTCGGCCAAAGCCGCGACAATTGCCAAGTTGTCGTAGTCCGGTCTGACCGTCCCGGAACTGTCGGGGATGGTCACGGCCTATCGTCGCCGATGCCCGAGTGTCACCAGTCCCTTCGACAGGAAGGCATCTTCCATGCTGGTCGTTGGTGTCCATCGACACAAACGCTCACACGTGTGCGTCGCCAAGCTTGCCAACGTGACCATCTCGGAGGTGGTAACCACTCGGCGCATGCTGCGGAGATTTCGACTCGGGTCCTCGCGATGCTCGGTCCCGGCTCAATCATCAAGCCGCAGTTGATGGCTCACTCACCGATATGACTTCTTGCTCGATCACCCAGTGCCGCAGGATGGTTGAGCCGATGAGGGGCGGAGCGACGACACCATGAACACACAATCTCAATCAGCCACCGCCAGTTGGTGGTTGAGCCGA
>NZ_BCNF01000017.1 GCF_001485495.1 Gordonia desulfuricans NBRC 100010
TCAGACGGCCGCACTCGGAACGTAGCCACCACGAACGCAGACAGCACTCCGACAGCTCAGAGCCCCATCCCTTCCAAGATCTCGACCAGTCGGGTTTCGATCGGCCCGACGGGGGTGATGACTTCCCGGATGGGGAGCCTCATCTGTGTGTCTGTCGTGTCGGGGTCCTCAGGGCCGGGGTTCGGGGTGATGTCGATGGGTGGGTCGAACACCTTGATCACCAGGGCATCATCATCGATCATGACGAACCCGTCGTCGGTGGTGCTGTCGAGAGTCGCCTCGGTACTGCTGCTGGTTTCGGTGCCGTGGATTTCGGCGCGGACTTGTGCCAGGTTCGCCACATACTGTTGCCCGACATCCGGGAGCCGGTTCACCTGTTTGGCGTTGTCGGGTTGGCCGGGTTTCGCATTCCGTTGCCACCAGGTGCGGCCCTCATCCGGGCCCGACTCGATTTTCCCGGTGGTGTACTGGCCGGGTTGATCACCGACCATCCGGTGATGGGTGGGACACGCCGGTGCCAACTCGATGATGTCGGTGCGGCCGCCGTCGGCGAAGTCGTTGACCGCGTGATGGATTTCGACGTGTGCTGCTGCCCGGTCGCATCCGGGTGCCGAGCAGTGATGGCCGTCGGGGGCGGAGAA
>NZ_BCNF01000018.1 GCF_001485495.1 Gordonia desulfuricans NBRC 100010
ACCTCAGACGGCCGACGTCGGAACGCAACCACCTCAGAGGTGGTCACCTCCCAGCCCACGCTACGGAGATTTCGACACGGGTCCTCGCTCCGCTCGGTCCCGGCTCAATCACCAACAAGGGCCCCGGCTCGATCACCAACGCCCAGTGCGTGATCGACACCAAGATCAGCAACTCACGCAGCATCGTCGACTGGGCTCCCGGTTCCACTGACTGTGCACTCGATGTGGTCAGCCGCCACCGTTGAGCATCTCCCGACACTCATCGGTGGTGTGGGTCTTGATGCACTCGGTCCATGCGGTCTGGTTGTCAGCCCACGGATGACGGGGCGTCTGGCCGACGTTCGGAACCCACACGTAGTTGTCACACACAATCGCAGTACCGTTGGAATCGGTTGCTGTACGGCCGATATCGGCTCCGATACATGTGTCGCCGATCGACGGACCCACCGGCGTCTGCACTGGAGGTGTGGGATTCGGCGCCAGGTCTGGATCGCGTGACCAGGCAAGGGCATCGGTGTACTGCAGTCGCGCACAGTACGCGGTCGCGCCGTCGGCGAACACTGCGATCGAACCACGTGATGCGCACAGTGCCCCTTCGGTGACGATTGGTAGCGGCGGGGTCGTCTCCACCGGCAGTTCGGTCGTGGCGGGCGTCGCGTAGACCGTGACCGTCGATGTCGGTGTGGAGCCGACCGTGACCGTGGAGTGGGGGCCGACGGCGGACGTCGACACCGACTCACCCGAATCAGCCTCGCACCCTGCGACGACCAGTGCGGCCGTGGCGAGTACGAGGACCGCGAGATGTCTTCTCATCACCGTTCCTCCGGTCCACCGAGTGTGATGGAGCCTACTCGTCGTCTCCGACACGCGGAGCCGACCGTTGCCCGGTAGCGTTGCCACACATCGGCCCGAGCTCGAGGAGAACCCGTTGACCACCCGCACTGTGCTCGTGATCGAGCCCGATCCGATCGCCGCCCTCGATCGCTTCGACGCCTGGCTCACCGAACACGGCGTGACCGCCCACATCGTGCGACCGCACGCGGGTGATGTGGTGCCGACGATCGCCGACTATGACGGCGTGATCGTGCTCGGTGGCCGGATGAGCGCGCACGACGCCGACGAGTACCCATGGCTGCTCGACATCTTCGCCCTCATCCGTGACGCCGCGGACCGTGCGACCCCGTCACTCGGCATCTGCCTGGGCGCCCAGCTGATCTCACAGGCACTCGGCGGCGAGGTGTTGGTCGGCGCCGGCAGCTCCGAGGTCGGCGCGGTCACCATCCGGACCGTCGGTACCGACGACGATCCGCTGCTGCAGGGACTGGGCACGGAGCTCCTCGTCGCCGAGGACCACCGCGACATGATCAGCCGGCTCCCGGACGGCGCGACTCGTCTGGCCGGCTCGGACGACTACCAGAACCAGGTGTTCCGCGTCGGCGACGTCATGTGGGGCGTGCAGTTCCATCCGGAGGTGTCGGTCCCGGGATTCCGGGGCTGGATCGACGACGCGATCAGCGCGAACCCCACTGCAGCGCCCCGACTCGAGTCCACGATGGCCGCGTTCGAGGCCGCCGATCCGGTTATCCGGCAGACGGCTGCCGTGATCGCCGAACGTTTTGCGGGAGTGGTCAGGACGCGTGCAGATACAGGTTCCACTCAGCCGGAGACCTAGGCCACCGTCGAGTCTGATCGTCGAAATTGGTTCCCTCGGAGGATATCGGCGACGGTGTGCAGGGTGATTCAATGCACGTTGCCCTCGCGAAAGGTTCCGATCGATGACAACCCAGCACTGGCCGCCGACACCCCCTACGGGAGACGGTGACCAGTCGCCGACGCCATCCACGACGACGAAGAAGCCACTGCTCATCATCGGTGCCATCGTCGTCGCGATCCTGCTCATGTGCGGTGGCTGCGGGGTCGGCTCGTTGATCGGGAACACCTCTGACACCGCCGCGCCGGCGACCACCACGGTCACCAGTTTCAGGACCGTCACCGATACGGCGACCCCGTCGACGAGTGCCCCGACCACCACAGCGACGCCGACGTCAACGTCGACCGCAACCACCGGGGTCCCCAACACCCCGGCCGAGGACACCACCGTCCCGCGCGGCCTGATCCCCCAGACCGGGACCCAAGACGAAACCACCGACAAGCCCGCCGCCGGCGGTGGCGGAAGTGTGTCCTACTCCAGTTGCGCCCAAGCGCGCGCCGCCGGAGCCGCGCCGCTGTATCGCGGCCAGCCCGGATACAGCTCGAGCCTCGATCGTGACGGAGACGGCGTCGCATGTGAGTGAGTGCTCACGTGGGTGGGGTGCTCACCTGAGTGAGCACGCCGACGGTCGTGGGGTGCGGCCACCGGTGGATGCGTTTCGACTTCGGCTGCCTGAGGTTTCGACACGCCTCGTCGCTCCGCTCCTCAACGGCTCAACCAGCAACCCACACTTGCTAATCGAGCAAAGCACCCGGTTGACGACCAAGCAGCAACGCTCAGTGGCTGATCGAGCCAAGCCCACCCCTGAGGTGGTCACGCTGACGAGCCCGACCGCCTGAGGTTTCGACACGCCTCGTCGCTACGCTCCTCATCGGCTCAACCAGCAATGACCCGTTGGTGATTGAG
>NZ_BCNF01000019.1 GCF_001485495.1 Gordonia desulfuricans NBRC 100010
CCGCAACTTCTACTGGGCGGTAACCACCCCTGAGGTGGTCGCGCTGGCGAGCTCGGCCGTCTGAGGTTTCGACACGCCTCGTCGCTACGCTCCTCGTCGGCTCAACCATCAACAACTGCAGCCCACGTGCCGTACTCGTATCCCTTGGTCCGCTCAACCAGCAACAACTGCAGCCGAAGCGCACTACGTCGAATTTCCTTCATCGGATCAACCTGCAACAGCTGCCGTGCTCGTATCCCTTGGTCGGTTCAACCACCAACGGCCAGTAGCTGATCGACCATCAGACGAGGATGCGGGCTATCGTGCGTTGTAGTCGAAGCGCTGTGCGTCGAGTTCTTTGGTCAGGGCGGGTTCGAGAACCCGGGCGGCGGTGGCGGTCAGATGTGAATCGTCCCGGTAGAACAGGATCTTGTTGCGGGCGGGCACGCACCGATTGCCGTCGCACAGCAGGTCGTTGACGTCGACGGTGAGGATGTCGGTGTCGCGGCCGCGGGCCTGCTCGGTGAGGATCGGCTCGTGGCGCGGGACGTTGTCGAGCTCGAAATCGCAACGGCTCCAGTCGTCGAGCGCCCCGGACATGCAATCGGCGACCTGGAAGCCCGGGTACGGGGTGTCGGCGATGTAGACCAGGTCGGCGCCTGTTGCCCGCAGTGTTGCGAGGGTGTCGTTCCAGGCGGACTCGGCGGTCTCGTATTCCGGCGCATACGTCGACAGCGACGAGACGATGACGATCTTCGGGTCGAGTGCGGTGATCGCGCGCAACGAGTCGGCCCGCCACTGCAGGCAGTCCTCCTTGTTGAACGGGTCGCCACGGCCGGGGACGGGCCGCAGGTTCTGCGCCGGGCACGCCGCCTTGGTGAACTGATGGATTCGCCAGCCGTGGGCGTCGCCGATGGTCCGGATGGCCTCCGACCACTGCTCGGCGTGCGAATCACCGAACAACACCACCGGGATACCGTCGACCGGGCCGAACGTGCACTCACGCACCGGGTGGAGTTCGCCCACCGGGAGCAGACATTCGTTGGGCTCTGGCCGGTCGTCGTAGGCCTGGAACGGATTCGGCACCACCGGCCCCGACGTCTCGGCACTCTCCCGACCGAACACCGACTGATAGTTCAGGGCGGCGTTGGCGACGGTGTCGCGGGAGGCGATCTTGACCGTCACCACCCCGACCGTCATGGTGACCGCGAGCCCGACGACGAGGCCGGTGAGCCCCACCGAGATCGACGCCGACCGGTTGGCGCGCAACGTGCGGTTGCCGATGATCGGTTCCTCGAACCAGAGCGTGGATGCCGTCGCGATGGCCAGCGACACGGCGCTGACCGCGAGCAGCGCCGGCCACGATGTGGTGCCTGCCACCGTCTCGAACAACACCAGCGCGGGCCAATGCCACAGATACCACGCATACGACACGCGGCCGAGGAAACGCATCGGTGCGATCGACAGCAGTCCGCCGACGAACCAGAACGACGACGGACCCGGCTTCTCCCCCACCGGATTCAGCTGGCCGGACGCGATGATCGCCACCGCGGCGGCGGTCGGGAGCAGCGCTGCGGTCCCCGGATACGGGGTGTGTGCGTCGATCAGCACCGCGGCCGCGATCACTCCGGCGAGACCCGCCCATCCCAGCACGCCACCGACCACGCGGGCCACCACCGGGACCCGCAGGCACACCATCAGCAGCAGCGGCTCGATCACGGCTAGCAACGCACCGAACCCGAACTGCCACACCCGCGTATAGGTGGCCATGTACGCCGTCGCCGGGTCGACCGGGGTGAGCTGGATGGCCCAGATCAGTGATCCGACGGTGAGTGCGCCGACCACCACCCCGATCGACACCCGCACACCGATGACCTTGCGCAGCACGGTTCTGGACACGAGCGCAGCCGCGGCGAACACGGTGAGCGGCCAGACGAAGTACAGCTGTTCCTCGATGGCCAGGGACCAGAAATGTGTGGCCAGGCTTCCGTCGATGGAACCGGCCAGGTAGTCGGCGTTCTGCGCGAGAAAATGCCAGTTGGCCAGATTCGCCGCCGCGGCAAGCAGATCCAACGACTGCTTGAAGACACGCAACAGTGGCATGGTGAGGACCGCACCGATGAGCGACACCACGATGACCAGTGCGGCGGCCGGGATGATCCGCCGGCACCGTCGGGCATAGAAACCCTTGAACGACAGCGTCCCGGTCTTCTCGTACTCCCGGATCAACAGGCCGGTGATCAGGAACCCGGAGATCACGAAGAAGACGTCCACCCCGACGAAACCGCCGCCGAGACCGGGGATTCGGGCATGGAAGAGGACGACGAGCAGCACCGCCACCCCGCGCAGGCCGGCGATGTCGGTGAAGAACCTCTTGCTCGGCACGGTGGCCGCCGGCACGACCCTCGCCTCGGCAGTCGCCACGGGGCCCGATCCGGCACCCGATCCGTGGGCTGCGGTCACGGTGCCGTCCACGGCAGCACGATGTCGAAGGCGCCGAGCGCCAGCACGGCGAGGAACACGATGACCAGCGTGTACCCGATCACCTCGATCGCGGTCACCCGATTGGTGTTGCGGCCCACCGGCCGACGGTCGGTGCGTTCGGGGCGGGGCAGTCCGTCACCGCTCGTGTCGTCGTGGTTCACGGCTCGACCCGACGACGTGTGCGCGCGGTGAGCACCCGGACGAATTCCACCAGCAACGGACCGGCGAGATAGGTGTAGGTGGCGACGAAGGACGCCATCAGCCAGAAGGAGGCGAGGCCGTAGTCGCCGACGTCGCGGACCAGCAACACCCAGAACACCACCAGCGACACCCCGAGGGAGAACACCCCCAAGGCACTGATCGAGCGGGCCAGGGAGTTGCTGCGCCCCACCGCACCGGTGGGCACCCAGCCGATCTCGCGGCCGATCAGCTTGTGCCAGATGGCGACGGCGTGGGCGAAGCTGTAGGCCATCTGGATGCGCAGCACCTCGAACCGCCAGCGAGTGCGGGACACCAGCGGGAAGACGACGACGTAGACCCACAGGCCGAACAGGAACGGCACCAGCTGCCACGGCCGGATGTCCTCGGGAAAGAAGGCCACCATGATGATGCCCGGCAGGAACACCATGAAGACGTTGACCGCGGTGGTCAGGTAGTAGAACACCCCGGCCCAGTGGGAGAGCGCCTGCCGCAGCGTCATCCGCCGGACCGGCTCGCGCACATGGGTGTTGCGCACCCGCGAGAGCGATCCCATACACCATCGGTACTGCTGGTTGAGGAAGCCGGCGAGGTCGTCGGGGCACAGCCCGCGCGAGAGCACCACCGGCACATAGCGAATCGTGTAACCCAACTGCTGCAGGTGCCGTCCGGTGTGCAGATCCTCGGAATGTTCGATTGGGGTGAACCCGCCGATCCGCTGCAGCGCCGACCGCCGGTACACCGCCGAGGTACCCACGCAGTTGGCGGCACCGAGCTTGTCCCGGGACGGCTGCACCCACCGGTAGAAGAACTCCTGGGTGGCCCCGGCGGTGCGCTCGACCCACCCCATCCGCTCGGTGGTCGCGAAGGTCTGCGGGCTCTGCACGATCGCGACCTGCGGGTCGTCGAGATAAGGCATGAGGTGGGCGAGGAAATCATGTCGCGGGCAGAAATCGGCGTCGAAGATCACCACGAATTCACCGTCGGACACCGAGAACGCGTGCCGCAGATTTCCGGCCTTGCGGAGATGTCCGCGATCGGGTCGGACAATGTAGCGGAATCCGAAATCTTCCGCGAGATCGGCGACCTCCGGCCGGTCCGCATCGTCGAGAACGTGGATCGCCAGCTCGCCGGGCCAGGCCATCGCCGATACGTTGCGGTAGGTGTTCTGCAGGATTTCGAGACTTTCCCCACAAGTCGGCAAGAAGACGTCGACGGACCCGAATCGCGCCGATGGGGGCGACCAGCCGGCGGCGAGTTCTTGATGTGAACGCCAGGTGACGCGCCGGCGACTGATCCCGGTGGCCAACGACAGCACCGTGCCGATCACGTTGATCGCGAGGACCGCCAGCACCGGTAGCAACACCGGTCGCGCAGTGGCGAATTCGACAAGGGACCAGGCGACCAGTGCGAAGGCCAGCAGGAGGACACCGTGAATCCAGCGTTGCTGGGCGCCGAGATATTCGTAGACCTCGTCGTCGGCGGGCGCCGAGACCGGGGGTGCACCGGCGTCGACAACACCGGATTCGGGAATGGCCGGACCCGGATTCTTCTGCCCCGATTCGCCGCCCTGTGGGTCGGCAGGCGCGGGCGTCCCGGCGTCGGGTCGTTCCCACATCGTGATGCCCACGCGAAACAGAATCGGGTACGAACAAGGTCATTGCAAATGTGGCGTCGGCGCCCGCTAACGTCGTCACGTGCATGTGCTGCGGAAAGCCCGACACATAGGCGTGATCGTGTCCGTCGGCGCCGTTCTCGCAGCGTGTTCTACGTCACATTCCGCGGCGGAGAATGCAGACTTCTCGACATCCGCACCATCCATCGATCGGACGATTCTCGCCGCCCGCGGCGAAGTGGTGTCGTCGAGTCCCGGCCTCGATTCCTGGGCGTCGGTGACGCCGGCCGGAACCCGCGCCACCCGGATCGTCTACCGCTCGACGTCGGGTGTGGACGGCGGTGCGACGACGGTGAGCGGGGCGGTGTTCGTCCCCGGCGGCGATCGTCCGGCGGGCGGCTGGCCGCTGATCGCCTATGCACACGGCACCACCGGCATCAGCCGCGACTGCGGACCGTCGGACAACGCCGAGATGTTCGGCGACATCGGCGCCGTCGCCTCCTTCGTGCAGTCGGGTTATGCCGTGGTCACCACCGACTACCAGGGCCTGGGCCTGCGCACCCGCACCGCCGCACACCCCTACCTGGAACCGCGGACCGCCGCCCACAACGTGATCGACGCGGTGCGCGCGGCCCGCGGGATCGAACCGACGATCGGCCCGAACTGGGTGGTGTACGGCGCATCGCAGGGCGGGAACGCCGCGTGGGCGACGGCCGAGAACCAGGCGTCCTACGGCGTCGGGAATCTTCGGGGAGCGGTGGCATCGGTTCCCCTGCTCGACGCCGGCTACCTGGTCGATCGCGCACAGGACGGCACCCTGACCGCCGGGCAGCGCTGGCTGTATCCGATCCTGGTCGGCGGTATCGCGCAGGCCGATCCGTCGATCGATCCCGACGACCACCTGCACGGTCCCGCCGCAGGCCGGCTCGCCACCCTGACCTCGTGTTCCGGCGACCGAGACGCGGTGGCCGCCCAGGTGCGGTCGGCCGATGCGGCGACCTTCCGCGCCGACTCACCGGCCGCGGCGCAGGCACTGCGCACCGCGATCGCACGACAGTCGTTGCCGCAGACCGCCACCGATGTCCCCATCCTCGCGCTGTACGGCAGTGTCGACGACATCATCCCCGTCGACGTCATGGAGGTGACGCTCGGCGAGGGCTGCGCGAAGGGCGACACGGTGCAGCGCGTGCGCCTCGAAGGCCAAGGTCACGCCGCGAATTCCGGTGCGCTGCTCAGAGATTGGATCCATGCACGGTTCGCCGGCCGACCCACCGGTGGCGACTGTTGAGCCGCAACGGAATTCGAGCGATTGATCAACTCCGCCGGCGGGGCCCATCGCGCATGCTGCGGCGATGCCGGTTATGGTCTACGCAACATGGTGGGCTCGGGCGACCTCCCGGCCGGTGGTATTGAGGAGAATCTTCACAGCAATGAAGAGCTTGGTGAAGCGCATCGCGGCGTCGGCCCCGGTATGGGCCTGGATCCTGATGGCGGTCTGCGTCGTCGTCCTCATCGTCGGATTGGTGATCTCGGGAAACCGAAGCGCCCCGACCACGGCCGCGGCCACGACCGCTCCCGCGGGAACGACACCCGCATCCGCACCCACGACACCGGCCACCGTCGAATTCATGGATTCGGCTAAGGCCAACCCCACCGAACCGCGGACGATCGTCCTGCTCGGTGACTCCACCGGCGCATCCCCCACCGGGTGGGCACCCGCCCTGGGTCGTGCGATCAGCGCCTCGCTGCAGCGTCCGGTCGCCACGGCCTACTGGAACACCGAGACCACCGCCTACGGCAAACCGGTCTCACTGGGCACCGGCCCCAACGGGCCCATCGGATTCTGGAACGGCAGCGCCGCCGGTGTGGACGCCGCCTACGCACGCAAGCATCTCGACACGATGATCGGCAAGGACGTCACGCCGAGCATCATCCTGCTGGACTTCGGGCTCACCGAGGACACCACCAAGCCGCTCGCCCCGCAGATCCAGCCGCTGATCACCGACCTGCAGAAGAAGTACCCCGAGGCGGCGATCGCGGTGATCAAGCAGAACCCGCATCGCGACGGTTCCGACGCCCAGCAGATGTCGGGGTTCGCGGCGGCGATGGACACCGAGGGCATCCAGGTGATCGACGTGTACTCGGCGTTCCCCACCGATCCGGCGGCCCGCGCCCAGCTGATGAGCGACGACGTCAACCCCAATGCGGCCGGCCAGGAACTCTGGACCAAGGCCGTGCTGGCGGCATTCGGCCTCACCCCGGCCTGAGGGCGCCGTCCTACCCTGCGAATTTGGATCACTCGACGGACACCGGACTCCTTCCGCATCGGCGGTGAGCACGGCACAATGTTTCTGTAGCAGTTCCTGAGAAACAGCCGTGAATACGTCGAGGAAATCTTATGCAACCGGTCCGGTCACGCACGATGCGGCGTGTTGCGATCGGTGCGACGGCACTGGCGATCGGCGGCGCGATGATCGGGGTGACCACCGCCCCGTTCCCCGCACCGGCCCCGTCCCCTCCCGCGTCGTCGCTGATCACAGCGCTCACCGCGGTGACCGGGGATCCCACCGAACTCGGTGTCGGTGACGCGCAGATCTACCGGATGAGCCGTGACGAGCTCGTCACCACCATCGACGACCTGTACCGCCTGGGCGTGCGCGAGATCCGCGTCGGTGCGCCGTGGACGTTCCTGCAGCAGGGCGGCTCCGACACCACGGCCTGGGGGACCCTCGACACGGTGATCGACGAGGCCCGCGCGCACGGCATGGACGTCTCCGTCGTCATCTCGCTGACCTCCCCGTGGGCCGGGAGCGCCGATCCGGTGCGCGTGGTCGAACGGTTCACCGTGTTCGCGCAACGACTCGCCGGCCGATACAAGGGCAAGGTCTCGGCGTATGAGATCTGGGACGATCCCACCGGTGAGGGCCCGGCGCTCCCGATGACGCCGGAGGACGTGGGCAGTCTGCTCGAGGCGGCGCTGGCCGTCGTGGCGGCCACCGATCCGTCCGTACGGGTGAGCGCACGAAGCATCCATCCCCAGGCCCAGGCGGTCCTGGAGTCACGCGCGGTCGCGACGGCGGAACCGAGCGCCGCCGCAGTTCCCGAGGCCTCCCCGCAGGCGTCGGCACCACCGGCCGTCGAGACCCCGGCGCCGGCGACCGACACCCCCACGACGACGTCGGTCTCCCCGTCACCGACCACCACCTCGACCGCGGACAACGAGGCGCCCGCCACCTCCACGACGTCGGACTCGGCGACGACCAGTTCGCCGAGCACGCCGAGCACCCCGAGCGCGCCCAGCAACCCGCCGAGCGAACCGCCGGTGATCCCGACCGCGCCCACCGTGAGTCCCGGCTCCTTCGGCGATGTGCAGACCCCGCAGCCGACCGAACCCGAGATCACCCCGGTCGTCCCCGAGGACACCGACCCGGCGGGCACGTGAGACCAGAGGGCATCCGGCGGTGAGCCGAGCCCCGCGTGGCACGATCAGTGACGTGGCAACCGCAAAGCAGTGGATCTCCGGCGCCCGTCCGCGCACCCTCCCCAACGCGATCTCACCGGTGATCGCCGGCGTCGGTGCGGCGCTGTACGCCGGTGACGTGGTGTGGTGGAAGGCGGTGCTGGCACTGCTGGTGGCGGTGTCGTTCATCATCGGCGCCAATCTCGCCAACGACTACTCCGACGGCATCCGCGGCACCGACGACGACCGCGTGGGCCCCATGCGTCTGGTCGGATCGGGGGCGGCCGAACCCAAGGCGGTGAAGACCGCGGCATTCGTCTGCTTCGGCGTCGGTGCCGTGTGCGGCCTGGCCCTCGCGGTGACCACCGCATGGTGGCTGGTGGTGGTCGGGGCGATCTGCATCGCCGGCGCCTGGTTCTACACCGGCGGTCCGAAACCCTACGGCTACATCGGACTCGGCGAGATCGCGGTGTTCGTGTTCTTCGGTCTGGTCGCGGTGCTGGGCACCCAGTACGTCACGGCGGGACGAATCGACTGGGCGGGTGTGGCCTGCGCCGTCGGCGTGGGCGCGATCTCGACGTCGGTGCTGGTGGTGAACAACCTGCGCGACATCCCGACCGACGCCGAGTCCGGCAAGATCACCCTGGCGGTGCGGATCGGTGAACGGCCGACGCGGGTGCTGTATCTGACCCTGCTGGCGCTGCCGCTGGTGATGAGCCTGGCATTGGTGGCCGCCACACCGTGGGCACTGATCGGGCTGATCGCTTTGCCGCTCTTCGTGATCGCGGGCCGGCCGGTGGCCACCGGCGCCACCGGCCGTGCGCTGATCCCGTCGATCGGCGGTACCGGTCTGGCGATGCTCGCATGGTCGGTGCTGACCGCGGTGGCGTTGATCGTCGCCTGATCCGGTTCCCGCCGGCGACGGCGGCCGGCTTTCTCACCCCTGGGCGGCCATCGCCTTCGCGTCGGCGCTGCGACCCGGCAGGACGGCCCACGCCGCCAGCGCGCCGACGGCCAGAAGGACCGCACCGCAGGCGAACCCGATGCGATAGCCGTCGACCGGAACGGCCTGGCGGGCGGCGATGGTGACCAGGACGGCCAGCCCGATCGTGCCGCCGAGCTGCCGTGAGCTGTTGAGGATTCCCGAGACCAGACCCGCCTCCCCGGGTGCGACGCCGCGGGTCCCGACGGTACCGATGAGCACCATCGAGCCGCCGATCCCGATGGATGCGACCAGCGACGACACCAGCAGCGCCCAGAAATCGAACTCGCCGGGCATCCGCGCGAACAGCACCATGCCCACCGCCCCGACCAGACCGAGCACACCGATGCTGTTGCGTGCCCCGATCGCCGCGGCCAGCTTGCCCGACAGGGCGATACCGATCACCACCCCGACGCAGAACGGCAGGAACAGCAGTCCGGCGACGTCGGACTCCACATCCCAGACGGTCTGCACGTACAGCGATGCGAAGAAGAATGCCGCCAGCTGTACGGCGGCGAGCATGAAGCCGAAGATGTTGGCCCCCAGCACGCTTCGCGCCGCCAGGATCCGCAACGGCATGAGCGGGTGGTCGGTGGAGCGTTCGACGAGGGCGAAGGCGAGCGCCCCCAGCACCGCGACGACGAAGGCGACGATCGTCGCGGTCTCACCCCAGCCGTGGTCACCGCCGCTGGTCACCGCGTAGACCAGCGCCCCGACCGCCGTGGTCACCAGAATCGCACCGGGGACGTCGAGGTGTCCGACGTCGCGGCGGCGCCCGGCCGGGACGCCCCGGGCGGCGGCGATGAGCGCGACCACCACGATCGGCACGTTGACGAACAGGACCGCCCGCCACGAGAACCATTCGGTGAGAAGGCCGCTGAGGACCACACCGACCGCCCCGCCACCCGCGCCCGCACCACCCCAGAGCGCCATCGCCAGTTTGCGTTGCGCGGCGTCGTCGACCGTGGAGGCCAGTGCCAGGGCCGCCGGGGCGAGCAGCGCACCGGCCGCCCCCTGCACGGCGCGGGCGGCCACCAGCAGGCCGGGACCGGAGGCGAGCCCGCCGACCACACTGGCGACCGCGAAGACCGTGAGCCCGGCGAGCACGACGACCCGCCGGCCCCACAGATCGCCGAGACGACCGCCGAGCAGCATGAACCCGGCGAAGGTCAGCAGGTAGCCGTTGACCACCCATTGCAGGCCGGATGCTCTGAACCCCAGGTCCGAACGGATGTCGGGGAGCGCGATGTTCACCAGCGACATGTCGAGGGCGACCAGGAACTGCAACGTGAAGATCGTCGCGAGCAGGGTCGGATAGTGGACCGGGCGGCCCCCGTACAAGCTCACCGACGTCCCGACCGTCGCCGCGCTGATCGACCGGCTACCCGAGTACGCCCGGGACTACAGCGTGCGCGAGGCCGTCGCCGCACAGATCGACGGGGTGCTGTTGCGGATGCGGCCGGACCGGTAGCCGCACACCCACAGCCGAAATATCAGTTGCGTTCCGCGGGTACGAGTTCCAGGCATTCGACACCCCAGCCGAGCGGGGACGTCGACGCGACCGACCAACCGGCCTGCGCGACGAGCCGGCCGAGGTCGGCGAGGTTGCGGGGCGGGACACCGATCGCACCCAACGTGACCAGGGCCTGCTCGGCGGCGCGGGCGTTGAGGCCGTCGAGTTCGGTGGATTCCATCAGGTACACGGTGTCGGTGACGGTGCGCAGGTCGTCGAGGTGTGCGAGAACCTCTGCGTCCGTGCGGTGTTCGAGTGCCGAGGCGAGCAGGATCGGGGTGTCGGCGGGCCAGGAGTCGGCAAAGGCGAGATCGTCGGAGTCCCAGCCCTCCCGCAGCGCGCGCAGTGGTTCGGGATCTTCGACGACGACCAGTTCCGCAGCGATCTCGGCGATCCGCAGACCGTCGGCCACGACCAGCGCCGACGGACCGCCGAGCGCGATGCGGGATCGGTCGGCCCAGAACGGGAGTCGGGAGAGCGCCGGCATCAGGAACCGCAGGCCCTCCGCCTCGTCGACCAGCTCGGCGTACTCCGACGACGACGCGGTGACGGTGTCGCGCAGGGTGTTCCCGGTCCGCGTCGCCCAGCCGGTGCCACCGGCACCGAGACCGTCGGCCAGATCACCCAGGGCCACCACCTGATCGGCGTACAGCCCGACGAACTCCTCCTGGGCATGCTCGTCGTCGAGCAGTGCATCGCCCACCGCACCGGCACGGTAGTGGTCGGCGTCGACGCGCAGGATGTCACAGTCGACGAGGATGGCCAGCAGCGGATCGAGTTGTCCGGCCGTGACATTCGCACGCCGTTCCAGGGCGGCGCGGGGAGCCGGCTCCAGTGCCACCTCGGTGAGCAGGCCCAGTTTCAGTGCCGCACGGGTGGCCAGCCACGGCACCGGTGAGGTGATCGGCGTGGCCACCGGACCGGCCGCCTCCTCGGCGGTGGCCGCATCGGCGTCGGACTCTTCGCGCACATGCCAGTACCCGGTGATCGCCATGTGCGACTTGGGGATTGCCCACTCCCGTTTGGCATGCCGACGGACCGGGAGCAGCGCCCGGCTCTCGGCGGCGGCCCACACGTAGACCGGCCCCTCCCCCGGTGTCAGCTTCTGCGCCGCGGCGAGCAGCGCCTCGGCGTCCCCCGGTTGGGCGACGACGAAGTCGGCCGAGTCACCGGGACGGGTGACGATCGCCTGGATCGCCGCCTCGGTGGCGACGGTGATCAGTGCGTGTACCGGGATGTCGAGGGGCCGCTCGTCGAAGAACCGGGTGATCGCCGGTAGCGCGGTCTCATCGCCGATCAGGATCAGCTCGGCGACGTCGTCGGGGAGGACCAGGGAGGCCTTGGGGCCGACGAACCACAGGTCGCTGCCCGGCACGGCGGCGCGCGCCCACTCCTCGGCGGGCCCGTTGGCGACCTGGCCGTCGGTGTGGACGACGAAGTCGAACTGTGCCTCGAGGACGTCGGCGTCGACGTGATGCGGGGTGTAGTCACGGGTCACGCGGTGCTCCGACGGCAGCCAGTCGATGCCGTTGGCGTTCTGTCGGGGCAGCGCGTCGGCGATGTCGCCGCCGGGCGCGAAGATCAGTTTGACGTGGTCGTCGAAGGCCGGCGGCGCGAACGCCGGGAAGGACATGCCGTCGCGGGCGAATGCGCCGAGTTCCTCACCGCCGACGGTGATGCGTCGCATGCGGGGCGTGATGTCCTCGACACGGCGTACCTGCACGTGCCGCAGGACCAGGGAGTGAGCTCGGAATGCGGAACGACTCATCGACGGTGTCCACCCCTGTTCAGGTCTGCGTTTCGGTCGCAGACCACCGTACCGTGCAGGTTCCCCCGGCCATCACGGCAGCGTCGGCCGGTCAGACCCCGGCGGGTGCCTCGGGCAGGCTCGCCAGGACGGCGGCCTTGAGGTCGTCGGCAGTGGTCGCCGACTCGATCACGGCGATCGAGGCGGCGTCGCCGGCCTCGATGATGCCCAGCAGCAGGTACTCGACGCGCAGCCGGTTGTCGCCGCGTTCGCGGGCGACCCGGACCGCCGCCTCGAGTGCCTGGCGGGATTCGGCGGCGAAGCGGGGACGCATTCCGCGTCCACGAGGTCCGCGACGCCCGCGACCGCCGGCGAAGGGGCCGTCGAATCCTTCTCCCCCGGGGCCGAACCCTCCGGGGCCGAAACCCTGCGGACCGAATCCTCGCGGCCCGCGGTCGTATCCCGGACCGAAGCCTGCACCGGGTCCGAAGTCTGCGCCGCCGGGCCGGAAGCCCGCGCCGGGTCCGAAGTCCGGTTCGCAGCCGCCGCGTCGGCCGTGGGGGCCGCCGTGTCCGTGTCCGCGCCCACGGCCTCGGCCTCGGCCGCGGCCACGCCGCATCCGGTCGGCCCAGCCGTCGGCGAGGTCGTCGCCGAATCGGTCACGGACCGCCTCGCGCACCTTGTCGAGGTCGATTCCGATGGAGCGCAGAGCTTCCCGGTCCTCCTCGTAGCGTTCGGCGGCGCTCTGCTCGGCGGCCTCCGCCGCGTCGGCGTCGTGCTCGCCGTGGTGAGCACGTGACGCCTCACGGGCATCGGCCAGGGTGAGGCCGAGTCCGGTGAGCACCGCGAACAGCGGTGTCCGTGCATTGCCCAGCATGCCCAGGATCAGGTGGTCGTTGCCGACCTCCCGGTGTCCCAGCTCGCGGGCCTCGGCGATCGCAAAAACCATCGTCGCCTTGTCATCTCGATTGAAGTGTTCGAACATTGTTGTTCTCCTTGGGGTTTCAAACCCTCAGCGGGTCTGTGGTGGTGAGTGCTTCTGATGCACGGCCTGGCGGCTGATCTGCAGGACATCTGCGATCGCCTGCCAACTCCAGCCCTGGTTTCGGGCGTTGGCCACCTGCACGTCCTCGAGGCGGTCGGCCAGGGTGCGCAGAGCTCTCACCGCTGCCAGCCCCTGTGCGGGGTCTGCGCTCGCGGCGGCTCCGGCCAGGTCGGTTGCCTCCGGGGAACTGGCGGTCTCGTCGTCGTGCATGTTGTCAGGTTATGTTGACGTCCGCTAGTTGTCAAGAATTATTGACGAACGACCCTGTGGATGAGCATCACGAGGCAGCGTCGGTTCTGACGCACACTCGTGGGATGACCGACCACGGCGTCTACACCAGGGCCGACCTCGACAGGCGTGGGATCTCCGGGCGGGCATTGCGCCGCGCCCTCGACGACGGCCGGGTCACCCGACCCGCCCGCGGCTGGTACGCCAGGGCCGACGCCGATCCGCGCGTCGTCGACGCGGTCACCGGGCATGGCGCGGTGAGCTGCCTGACCGCGTTGTCCATGCACGGCGTCTGGGTGCCACCCCATGACAAGGAACTCCACCTTCGCGGCAACAGTCAGGCGACGCGCGCGAACCCCGAGCGCTACTGTTCCCAGTACGGTCGGCCCGAGCCCGTGCACGCCCCGGTCGACCACCCGATCCTCGCCCTGCGACATGCGATTCGCTGCGTCGACCGCGACGAGATCATCGCGATCTGCGACTCCATGCTCAACCGATACTGGCGTTCGCAGGCCGGGGAACCGGACACCGACGAAGCGCTGCCCACCCCGACCGCCATCCGTGCGGCCTTCGCCGATGCCCCTGCCGAGGTCCGCGCACGTCTGGACTGGTGTGATGCTCGCGCACAGTCGGGTACGGAGAGTCTCGTCCGGGTTCGACTGCGTGGGAACGGGATCGCCGTCCGGTCGCAGGTGCACATCCCCGGACTCGGGCATGTGGACCTGCTCGCCGGAGAACTCCTGATCATCGAGGTCGACAGCCGCGCCCACCACACCGGCGCGGAGAACTACCAGGAGGATCGACGGCGAGACCAGGTCTCGGCGTCGTCGGGATACCTGCGCATGCGGGTGACCTACGCCGACGTCGTCCACCACTGGCCGGCGACCGAGGCCCGCATCCTCAAGGCCATCCGCGCACGTCACCACCGTGCACCGCGACGCCGCAAGACGAGCTGACCGAGAACTGCGGACAGACGTGTCACCTCACGGCCGGTTCATGTGGACTATCCACATGAGTCGGCCGTGAGGTGATGATCCTGTCCGCTACTCCGAGGCGATCGATTCGGAGATGTTGAGGCGGGCGGCGCGTCGGGCCGGGACGAGCGCACCGACGAGGCACAGCACCACCGACACCCCGACGTAGACCACGGTGATCGGCCGCGGCGAGTAAGCGATATCCAATGACGTGGTGGCACTGAGTATCTCGTCGGACAGCACATGCAGGACCACACCCATGACGAGGCCGATCACGGCACCGACGACGGCCACCGCACCGGCCTCGGCGAGCACCATCTGCGACAGGAACCGACGTGAGGCGCCCATCGCGCGCAGGACGCCGAGTTCGCGTCGTCGTTCGATCACCGACAGCAACAGCGTGTTGAGCAGCGCGATGGCCGCGGCGACCGACACGATCCACTGGATCGCCACGGTGAACGCACCCGACGCCTCGGCCTCCATCTTGGTGGCCGCCAGCGCCTCGGCGCCGCTGTAGACCTGCGGCACCACCCCACCGGTGGCCGGATGTGCCGCGGCGATCTCCTCCAGGGCGACGCGCACCCGCGCCTCGTCGGCGTCGGGGGTGGTCATCACCTGGAGGTAGGTGGCGCCGGGACGGTCGAACCACTGCCCGAGCAGTGTGCTCGACATCGCCGCGGTTCCGGAATCGATGGAGACGTAGTCGACGGTGTCGCGGACCACGAGGTCGTGGTATCCGGTCGGGGTGGCCAGCCGGAGGGTGGAACCGACGTGGGCGTCGAGGGTACGGGCCAGCACATTGGAGAGCAGGATGCCGTCACCGGCCAACACCTGTTGCACCGCCTCGGCACTCGCCTTGCGCATGAACGGCGCCTTGGAGCCGGGCACGAGGCCCTGCATCAGCACCCGCGCGTCACCGATGTTCACCGACGCCCACTGTCCCGGAATCACCTCGGCGACACCGGGAACCGCACGGACCTCGCCGGCGATCTGTTCCGGGAGGACGGGCCCGAGCGGCACCTGCTCCTTGCCGGTGGACGAGACATAGAAGTCCGGATCACCCAGGCCGTCCAGGGATTTCGAGATCGATCCGACGAGATTGTCCAGCGCACCCGATGTTCCGATACCGACCGCGATCGCCACCGCGACGGTCATCAGGGTGGCCCAGGCGCGGCGCGGTGCGCGTTCGGTGTTGACCGACGCGAGCCGTCCGGGACCGCCGAACAGCCGGGCCAGCCGCACCACCATCTCGACGAGCGGCTTGGTCAGCGCGAAACACAACAGGAGCGCGCCGATCGCGTAGACCGCGCCGGCCAGGATCGCGGGACGGTCGGGCACCGTCGCCACGATCACCCACGATCCGATCAGGCCGACGATCCCGGCGATCGCGGACACCCACACCAGCGGGCCGCGCCGCGACGAGGCGTCCGCAGCGGCCTCACCCTGCGACATCGCCTCGACCGGCGACACCGAGAACACCGACCGCGCAGCCAGACTCGTCGCCGCCACACAGGCGATCACACACGCCACCACGGCCACCACCGGCGCATACCCGGGCAGGTGGTAGCCGATCTCGATGGACACCTGATCGCGGTTCAGCGCGGGCACGGTGGAGATCGCCCAGCGGCCGGCCGCCCACCCCAGCGGCACACCGATCAGACCACCCACGAGACCGAACAGCGCCGCCTCACCGAGCATGTCGCCGACGAGATCACCACGACGGGCGCCGAGCGCGCGAACCATCGCCAGCGACTGCCGCCGCGACGCGACCGCCATGTTCATGGTGTTGAACACCAGGAATGCGGCGATCACCAGCGACACCAGCGAGACCAGCAGCGTGGCATCACGGGTCACCGAACTGGCCACCTCGGCCTGTTCGGCACGGAAATCCGGGTTCACCACCACCGCCCGGCCGTCGACGACCCGCTCGATCCCCGAACGCACGGTGGCCACATCGGCCCCCGGCGCCACCACGACCAGGACGGAGTCCACCCGACCGTCCATCCCGGTGAGTCGTTGCGCCAGGCCGAGATAGGCGAAGATGTAGTTGCCCTGGTTGAGTTCGTCCGCGGCGCCCCCGGGTACCACCCGCAACACCCGAACCTCGGTGTCGCCGATCGAGACCTGTTGTCCCTCATGGAGTCCGGTCCCCGGTCCGGCGATGATCCCGTCGGCGAGGTCGTCCAGCGACACCGACGGGCCACCGGCCTCGGCCGCTGCGGCGACCTCCCCCGACAACGACGTCACCTGATAGTCCGAACCCAGCAGCGGGATGGTGCGGTCGCCGATGGTCACCGACCCGCGCACCATCGGCACCGCGGCCTTGACGTCGGGGACGTCACGACGGATCTGGCCGACGAGGTCCTGTTCCACACCGGAGTCGGCGATGGCGGCGACCTCGAGGTCGGCGGTGCCGGCGATCGCGGCGTTGAACTGACGCACCGACGCCGTCAGGGACCCGTAGGTGCCGAGCACCGCGACGAGCAGCGCCGACGACACGATCACCACGATCAGCGAGGTGAACAGGCGTAGTCGGTGGGTGCGGATCTCGCGCAGGTTGAGCAGGCGGACGCGGCCCAGACCCGCGCCGAGCCGGGCCGGCACCGACCTCACGCGATCTTTCCGTCCCGCACGGTGATGGTCTGGTCGGCGACCGATGCAGCGTTGGGATCATGGGTCACCATCACCACCAGCCGGTCGCCACCCTCGTGGGCGACGTCGGAGAGCAGTTCGAGAACCGATGCGCCGGTGGCGGAGTCGAGGTTGCCGGTGGGCTCGTCGGCGAGCAGGATGGCCGGTTCCATGATCAGCGACCGCGCGATGGCCACCCGCTGCATCTGTCCGCCGGACAACTCCGACGGACGATGGTCGACGCGGTCGCCGAGGCCGACCCGCTCGAGCAGCTCGATGGCGCGCGGTTTGGCCTTGCGCAGCGACTGGCTGTCGAGCAGTCGGGGCAGGGCGACGTTCTCCCACGCCGACATGGTGGGGACGAGATTGAAGAACTGGAAGACGAAGCCGACGGTGGTGCGCCGGAACTCCGACGCCGCGGCGTCGTCGAGCGATCCGAGGTCGACACCGGCGACCCGGATGGTTCCCGACGTCGGGGTGTCGAGGGCCCCCATGAGGTGCAGCAGCGTCGACTTGCCCGCACCCGACGGTCCGACCACGGAGACGAACCGACCGCCCGCGAGACTCAGGTCGAGGCCGTCGAGTGCACGCACCCGCTCCTCGCCCAGCCGGTACTCACGTACCAGATCGATCGCCTCGACCAGATTCTGCTCCCCGTCAGCCACGGGAGTGATCGTAGCCGGACCGCCGAACCGCGAGCAGCGGTCAGTCGATCCAGCGGCCGGTGGCGAAGAACTCCTCGAGTACCGCGGCGGGCCCGGCCGGATCGAGTTGCTGCGCCGCGAGCCAGTCGTCGTCGAAGTAGGTGGTGGCATACCGGTCACCGGAATCGCACAGCAGCGTCACGACGCTGCCGGCGCGGCGCTCGGCGACCATCTCCGCGACCAGCGCCAGCGCACCCCACATGTTGGTGCCGGTGGATCCGCCGACGCGGCGGCCGAGCCGGTCACTGATCGCATGGGTGGCGGCGATCGAGGCGGCGTCGGGCACACCGATCATCCGGTCGATGACCTGCGAGACGAACGACGGTTCCACGCGTGGGCGACCGATGCCCTCGATCCGCGACCCCGCGTCGGAGGTGATCGAACCGTCACCGGCGGCATAGGCGGGCAGGAACACCGAGTTCTCCGGGTCGACGACGGCCAGCCAGGTGGGATGGCGGCGGTAGCGCAGGTAGCGGCCGAGGGTCGCCGACGTGCCGCCGGTACCCGCGCCGACCACGATCCAGGTGGGGATCGGGTGCTCCTCGTCGGCCATCTGCGCGAAGATCGACTCGGCGATGTTGTTGTTGCCGCGCCAGTCGGTGGCACGCTCGGCCATCGTGAACTGGTCGATGAAGTGACCGCCCAGTTCACGCTCGAGCCGCAGCGCCTCGTCGTACACCTGGTTGGCACGTTCGACGAGGTGGCACCGGCCGCCCTGCCGTTCGATCAGCGCGGTCTTGGCCGGCGAGGTGGACGCGGCCATCACCGCGATGAACGGGACGCCGATCAGCCGCGCGAAGTAGGCCTCGCTGACCGCTGTCGAGCCCGAGGACGCCTCGATCACCGGGGTGCCCTCGGTGATCCAGCCGTTGCAGATCGCATAGAGGAACAACGAGCGCGCCAGCCGGTGCTTGAGCGAGCCGGTGGGGTGGGTGCTCTCGTCCTTGAGGTAGAGGTCGACGCCGGTGGGACGGCCGTCGTCGGCGGTCCAGCGGGACCATTCCGGGAGTTCGACACGCAACAGGTGGGTGTCGGCGCTGCGTCGGGTGTCGGCGTCGATCAGCCGGACCGCGTTGTCGGCCCAGGCACGGTCGAGGCGGCGGTCGATGTCGACGGTCCGGGCCCCGGCCGGCCGCACATCACCGGTCATGCTCAGTTGCCGCCGCGCAGCCGCGACTGGAGATCCTCGTGGCGGGCACGGCGCTGTCCGTCGACGATGGCGATCTGGTTGTTGACGCGCACCCGGAGCTTCTTGAAGACCACCATGCCCAGCGGCAGGGCGATCAGCACCCCGAAGACCGCGGCCACCAGCACGGGCACGTCGACACCCGCGAGTTTTCCGACGCCCCAGATGATCGCGGCGAGCGCCACGACCAGGACCAGGCGGGCGACGGTGTACAGCGCGATCGACAGGGTGAGGTCACCCGCACCGACGTGCTCTTTCTGCTCTTCACTCACGCCCTCCAGGGTACGTCCCCGCGATCGGGTCACCGACCGGACGCCCGATCGGGCGGCCGGGGCACCGATTGCCCGGATTCGGGGTACGGACGGACGGGGCGAAACGTCGGCTCGACGCGAACCAGGGCGATGTCAACCGTTCCGGCCCCGCGGGGTCATGTGTAAAACTGTGCCATCGCGGTGGTCCGAACGAGGGACATCGTCCACTGTTTGACGCCACGGACCGCAAAAGGATGCACCTGCGGTTCCCAAGGGTCGGTAAAAGCCGCTGGTCCTGGCTTCATGCAGGTCACAGGCCTCTTTACGCTTCCTTTACCTCCTCCTGAATGTTCGAGTACCTGGGCGATTTGCGTGTATTCATGGTGGCAAGCGCGCACCGCGCGACCGTGTCGGAGGCGTCCGGTTTCCGACCATGACAAAGGGAGTCCCATGACCGCCATCGAACCGAACACCGCAGGCGTCATCACCCCCGGCCTCGCGAGCCAGCACACGCTGACTCCTGGACAGGTGGCCGCGATGTTCAACGTCAACCCCAAGACCGTTGCTCGCTGGGCCACCTCCGGAATCCTCGGCTCCATCCGCACCCCGGGCGGACACCGCCGCTTCCGCGAGGAAGACGTCGTCGCCCTGCTCAACCGCCGCGTCCCCTGACCGCCACCTCCACGACATCACCGGTCCGCCGACACCGCCGACACCACCGATTCGCCACAGCCGACCCGCCCGTCCGCAACTCACGTAAGCTTGCGGACGGGAGGTTGCCATGGCACTGCTGTTCACCCTGATCGGGCTCATCGCGATCGGATTCCTGCTGTGGCGGACATTCGGACCGCAGGTGACCGAACGCGCCGAGGCCCGCCATCGCGGGCCGGTCGGCCCGGACGACGATCCCGATTTCCTGATGGATCTCGATCGTCGAACCCACCGTCCCGGCCAGTCCGGTCCCGACGCCGACGACACCTGATCGGGACCGTCGTACCCGTGACCGCCGTTCGTTCATGTGAATTCCCAGTTCAGCGGTACTGTATTCGGTTGTCCGATGCACCGATCCACTGTCCTATACAGCTGTCACTCGGGTAACCTCAGATACTCGTGAAGCGGGGGCGACGAGTGAGGAAGCGTGGACGGCGACGACGGACTTGGCGGTAACGGCCACAGTTTCTCGGACAAGCTGTGTCGGCTGTTCGACACCGTCCGCGACCACAACGGTCAGCCGTACACCGGTAAGCGCATCGCGGCCAAGGCCAATGCGCTCGGCTATTCGGTCAGCGACGCCTACATCTCCCAGTTGCGTACGGGCAAGGCCCGCACGCCGTCGTTCCGCACCGTCGAGGGCATCGCACGCGCCTTCGAGGTGAGCGTCACCTATTTCCTCAGCAATCCCGAGCAGGACATCGACCGCGTCCGCCGACAGCAGGACTACGTCCAACTGCTGGCGGTGACACGCGGTCAACTCGCCAACGTGGACCTCGGCGCACTGTGCCCGGACACCATCGAGGCGATGATCGGGCTGCTCAAGGTACTCAAGACCCAGGCCGAACTGGCCGCCGAACGATCCGACAACGGGACCGGCGCGGCCTGAACCCGCCGTCGACGGCGGGACGGCGCAGCGGCGGGCGGAGCGGCCGATCAGAGCCCGGCGTAGCTGTGCAGCCCGGACACCACCAGGTTGATGATGAACAGGTTGAACAGCAGCGCGATGAAGCCGGCCACGTTGATCCAGGCGGCCGCGGTGTTGCGCCAGCCCGCCGTGGCCCGTGCATGCAGGTACGCCGCGTAGATCACCCACGCGATGAACGACACCGTCTCCTTGGGGTCCCAGCCCCAGAACCGGCCCCAGGCCGCCTCGGCCCAGATCGCGCCGCAGATGACGCCGAGGCCGAACAGCGGGAAACCGAACACCACACACTTGTAGGCCAGCCGGTCCAGCGACTCCGCCGACGGGATGTGGGCCACCAGGCGGATCACGCCACCCTTGAAGCCGCCACCCGGGCGGTCGTTCTCCTCGGCCTCGGCACCCCACCGCATCTTGGCCAGATACAGCAGGCTCGCGACACCGGAGACCAGCAGCACACCGGACGAGATCGAGATGATCGAGACGTGGATGGCCAGCCAGTACGACTTCAGTGCGGGCACCACCGGGGCGGCCTGGGTGTAGAGCCAGCGTCCGCCGATGAACATCAGCAGCGTGACCGGCAGCAGCACGAACGACATCAGCGCACGGTTGGCCGGCTTGCGCAGGGCCACCAGACCCGCCACCACACAGGCGGCACAGGTCAGCGAGATGAACTCGTACATGTTGCCCCAGGGGGCACGGTCGGTGGCGATACCGCGGGTGACGATGGAGGCCACATGCGCGGCCAAACCGACGAACACCACCGGGTAGGCCATCGCGGCGATCCGGTCGGAGAAGGTGCGTGACGCGCGTGGGTCGTCGGCGACCTTGCCGGGCACCCGCTCGACGGTGGACCCGCCGGCCGCACCCGCGGCGACGAGCTCCTCCTTGGCGGCCAGGCGACGCGTCCGTGCACCGGCCAGCGCCGCCCAGAACATGAGCATCGCGAGTACGTACACCGTCATCGCGGTGCCGTAGAGCAGGTCGGAGTAGCGTGCCAGCGTCTCGTCGACCTGCACCGTCACGTTGTCCATCGATGTCACCTCATCTGTGTGCGCCGCGCGGGACTACAGCCTGCGCAGTCGGCTCGCCGGTCCCGAGGACCTCTGCTCGGACGCGAGCAGCGCCGTGGCCTGCTCGTCGAAGCCCTCGCCCCAACCCGCCTGATCGGTACGGGCCAGCCCGGCAATCTCTACTACAGTACGTCGTTCCCCGTCGGTGTTCGACTGCCCCGGTTCGGGCACCAGACGCGCCCACACCCGGCGGCGCCGCACCAGCAGCGACACGAGCAGTCCGACGAGCATCACGACCGAGCTGATCAGCACCCAGTTCTGGGCCGGATCGTGGGAGACCTGCACCGACACCCAGCGTTTGTAGCCGTCGAAGCTCACCACCGTGCCGTCGGCCAGCTTGGTGCTCGCGCCCACCGCCAGGTTCGCCTGCGCCTGACGCTGCAACCGGCCCTGGTTGATCAGCTGCTGGTCGAGCGAATACGCATTCTGCGGCAGCCCGGTGTCGAGACCGGTGTCGCCCTTGTAGATGCGGATCGCGACCTGCGGATCGTCGGGCACCGGCGACGCCGAGCTCAGCAGGGTGCCGTGATAGAAGGCGTCGGGCGCGAAGATCCCCTCGATCGCGATCTGGTTCTTGCGGCGGACGTCCTCGTCGGGGTACATGCCGGCCGGGGTGTCGTAGCGCACCGCACCCGACGACAGCATCGTCTGCAGCTCGTCCGGGATGAACAGGGCGGTCTGGGTGCGCTTCTCCCCGTTCGGGAAGGTCACGCTGAACGTCGGGGCGAAGCCGTTGCCGAGCACGTACACGCGGTCACCGGCGATCCGCAGCGGCTCGTTGACCTTGATCGAGGTCTTCGCCCAGTCCGCCGGGTTCGTGCCGGCGCCGGTGCCGTCGACGTAGGAGACCGTGGCGTCGTACATGTCGGGCTGGCCGCTCGGCAGGAAGGTCGCCGAGAAGTCGTCGATCCGGATGCAGAACGGGTTGAGATCGGTGCCGTCGACCAGCGCACCGGCACGGAACGAGTCGTACACCGCGGTCGAGGTGTTGCACAGCCCCTGCTCGCCGTCGGCGACCAGGCTCCGGGTGCCCTCGTAGCCGTACAGCTTGCCCGCGGCGATCGCGATCAGCAGTGCCAGCAACGCGAAGTGGAAGACCAGGTTGCCGAACTCGCGCAGGTACCCCTTCTCCGCCGACACCTCGACGCAGCCGTCCGGGTAGGCCTTGGACGGTTCGCGCACCACCACCTGCCGACGCCATCCGCGCAGGTTCCCGGCGATCCGGTCGCCGATCTCCTCGGGATCGCCGTCGACGGTGGCGGTCAGGTGCCGCGGCAGCCGACCCAGGTTGCGGGGCGCGGCGACCGGCTTGGCGCGCAGGCTCTTGGCGTGCTCGATCATGCGCGGGGTCAGACAGCCCACCAGCGAGATGAACAGCAGCACATAGATCGCGGTGAACCAGACGCTGGAGAACACGTCGAACAGCTGCAGCCGGTCCATCCACTCGCCGAGCCAGCCGTGGTCGGCGATGTAGGTCAGCGTCTTCTGCTCGTTGAGTGTGCGCTGGGGCAGCAAGGCGCCCGGGATGGCCGCAAGGGCCAGCAGGAACAGCAGCACCAGCGCGGTGCGCATCGAGGTGAGCGAACGCCACACGTTGCGCAGCGGCCACCAGAGTCGTCGGATGGCCCAGTGCGGTGTGCGGGGCGGGTGGGGGTCGGCCGGATTCTCGGCGACCGGGGCGTCGGCACGGGTCATACCGGGAGCTCCTGATCGGTGATGAAGGCGTCCCGCACCCACACGATGAACTGATCCCACAGTCCGGTGACCAGGGCGATGCCGACGGCGATCAGCATGATGCCGCCGAACACCTGGATCAGGCGGGCGTGGTTGCGCAGCCACCCGAGGCTGCGCAGGGCCCACGCCGAGGAGAACGCGAGGATGACGAACGGGATGCCCAGACCGGCGCAGTAGGCGACGATCAGCAACACCCCCTTGGCGGCCGTGGCGCCCTCGGTGCCCGACGCGGTGGCGATGACCGCGGCGAGCGTCGGACCGAGGCACGGGGTCCAGCCGAGGGCGAAGACACCACCGAGCAGCGGGGCACCGACGATGTTGGACATCTGGCGCGGGGCGAACCGGAACTCGTGCTGCATCATCGGGACCAGACCCAGGAACACCAAACCCATCAGGATGGTGACCACACCGCCGATACGTTGCAGCAGTTGATGATTCAGGATGAACGTCGAGGTGATGCCGAGGACGGTGGCGGTGGCCGCGACAAAGACCACGGTGAAGCCGAGGACGAACAGTGCCGCGGCGACGGCGACCCGCGAACGCCCACGCTTGGGCGACTCGTCGACGGTGATCGCGGGGGCCTCCGCGCCGACCAGCCCGGCCAGATACGACAGATAGCCCGGCACCAGCGGCACCACACACGGCGAGGCGAACGAGACGAGCCCGGCCACCACGCATGCGCCGAGCGCCAGCAGCAGCGGCCCCGAGGAGACGGTGTCGGCGAAGGTCTGTCCGATCCCGTTCACGGTGCGCTCGGTTCCGGTGTCTCGGCGACGACCCGGGCCACCTCGGCGCCGAGCTCGTCGGCGGTCACCGACTTGAGGAACACCGCGGCCGGACGATGCTGCCGGTCGAGCACGATCGTCGTCGGCACCACCGAGGTGGGGGTGGTCAATGCTGCCAGGGAGGCACCCGGGAAGTCGTAGATCGACGGGAACCCGACCTTGCGATCGGAGACGAAGTCCTGTGCCGACTGCCGGTCGTCGCGCAGGTTGATGCCCAGGAACTCCACGCCGTCGGCCTTGTACTTCTCGTAGACCTCTTCGAGTGCGGCGGCCTCACCACGGCACGGACCACACCACGATCCCCACACGTTGATCACGACGATCTTGTTCGCGAACCGCGGATCGTCGATCGACAACGGCTGTCCGGTCACCAGATCTTCGCCGGAGACCTCCGCGATCTGCTTGCGGCCGTCCGGCTCATAGGTGATGACGGTCTTGCCGCCGGGAGAGACGAACTGGAACGTGTCGCCCTGGGAGACCGCGTCGTTGCCGGTACTGCAGCCGGAAAGGGCGACGACGGCGGCGAGCACTGCACACAACACGAGGACGACACGACGAACCACCGGGCGACCTCAGGCTCCGGTGGCCAGCGGATCCGATGCGCCCGCCGGCTCCGAGTAGATGATGTCGACGAGCGCGTCGTCGTCGTAGATCAGGCTGGTCAGCGATGCCAGCGAGCACTGCCGCCGACGCGGGTCGTGCCACAGGCGCTGGCCCTCGAGGAACCGGCGCAGCGTGTACACCGGCAGCTGGTGGCTGACGCAGACCGCTTCGTGGCCGCGGGCGGCGTCGCGCGCCTTGTTGGCGGCGGCGAGCATGCGGTGGGCCAGCTGGATGTAGGGCTCGCCCCACGACGGGGTGAACGGGTCACGCAGTTTGGGCCAGTGCCGCGGCTTGCGCAGGGCACCGTCGCCGACCGACACCCGGAGTCCCTCGAAGACGTTGTCGGCCTCGATCAGTTCCTCGTTGGTGATGATCGGCAGATCGTGGGCGCCGGCGATCGGGGTGGCGGTCTCCTGCGCGCGCTGCAGCGGCGAGGCGAAGACCGCGGTGATGTCGTGGTCGGCGAGGGCGCGGCCGACCTGCTCGGCCTGTCCGCGTCCGGTTGCCGACAGGTGGAAGCCGGGCAGACGGCCGTACAGGATGCCGTCGGGGTTGTACACCTCACCGTGTCGCATCATGTGGACGATCGTGTGCATCAGGAGTTCTCCCGGTTGGTTGCCGTGGGGTCGGTGGCCTCACGCGCGGCGCGCGCCGCCGCGGGCAGTGCGTCGGCGATCCGTGAGAAAGCATCCTCGTCCAGCGCCGCAGAGACAAACCAGGCCTCGAACGCGCTGGGTGGCGCGTACACGCCGGCGTCGAGAAGTGCGTGGAAGAACGGGGCGAAACGCCAGGTCTGGGTGTTCTTGACCGCGGCATAATCGGCGATCACGACATCCGGGTCGGAGGTGAAGAACACACTGAGCAGATTGCCCGCCTTCTGCACCCGGTGACCCACCCCGGCCTCGGTGAGCGCCGCACCGAACAGGTCGGCGAGGCGGTCGGCGTTGGCGTCGAGGCGGGAGTAGACGTCGGCGTCGGCGGCCCGCAACGTGGCCAGGCCGGCGGCGACGGCGACCGGGTTCCCCGACAGCGTGCCCGCCTGGTAGACCGGGCCGGTCGGGGCCAGACGCTCCATCACGTCGGCGCGACCACCGAACGCCGCGGCGGGCAGGCCGCCGCTCATCACCTTGCCGAAGGTGTAGAGGTCGGCGCCCACGCCCTCGAGGCCGTACCAGCCGGCCGGGCTGACCCGGAATCCGGTCATGACCTCGTCGATGATCAGCAGTGCACCGTGCCGGCGGGTCAGCTCCCGCAGACCGGCGTTGAAGCCGTCGTGCGGGGCCACCGCGCCCATGTTGCCCGCCGCCGCCTCGGTGATCACCGCGGCGATGTCGTCGCCGAACTCCTCGAATGCCTTCGCGACGGCCTTGAGGTCGTTGTACGGCAGGACCAGGGTGTCGTGCGCGGACGCGCCGGTCACACCGGGGCTGGTCGGCAGGCCCAGGGTGGCGACACCCGAGCCGGCGTCGGCGAGCAGGGCGTCGACGTGGCCGTGGTAGCAGCCGGAGAACTTGATGATCTTGGGGCGGCCGGTGAAACCGCGGGCCAGACGGATCGCCGACATGGTGGCCTCGGTGCCCGAGTTCACCAGGCGGACCCGCTGCACGGGGTCGACGCGGTCGATGATCTCCTCGGCCAGTTCCACCTCGGCCTCGGTGGGCGCACCGAACGACAGGCCGGTGGCCGCGGCACGCTGCACCGCCTCCACCACCGCCGGATGCGCATGACCGAGGATCATCGGCCCCCACGAGGAGACGAGGTCGACGTACGTGTTGCCGTCGGCGTCGGTCAGTTCCCAGCCCTTGGCCGAGGTGATGAACCGGGGATCGCCACCCACCGCGGAGAACGCGCGGACCGGCGAATTGACCCCGCCGGGGATGGCGTGCTGCGCCCGTTGGAAGAGTTCACTGGACTTCGCGGCGACATCGGCGGATCTGGTCACGCGCTCCAGTGTTCCAAATCGTTTGAGGGCGCCCCAATTCACCCTGGTCAAAGCGGTGCGCGAGGGTCCGAGGGTGTCCTGACCGCACATCGCGGCGCGTGGTGACGGGGCCGGCCGGACGCGCGAGGCGCCCCCGGAGACCTGGTCGCCGACACCCTCGTCCCACCAGGCCTCGACACGGGTCCTCGCCCAGGGGCTCGGTCCCGGCTCGACCACCAACACACACACCGTCCGAGCCGACGAGGAACCCAGCAACCCGCTCACCGACACCCTCGACCCACCAGGCCTCGACACGGGTTCTGGCTCGACCACCAAGACACCCGCCGAGCCGACCTCTCCCGATCGCGACGGCCACCGCTACCGGCCCAGGGTGCGCTCCACCTGATCGGCGATCGCCTGCTGGCCCCGCGCATTGGGATGCAGTGTGATGCGGGCGGTCGATCCCTGCTGCGGTTCCACCCAGCGGTCGTCCCCGGCGCAGGCGTCGTGCCCGTCGGACACCGTGGACATGTCCACGAAGTCGGCGCCGGTGGCCTCGGCGGCACGGCGAACCGCGGCGTTGAGGTCGGCCTGCAGTGCCCGCACATACGGCACGTCACCGGTGGCGATCCGCACCGTCGGATAGCACCCCTGTGTGGCCGGGACGATCCACGGATAGCCGATGATCACCACTCGTGCGTGCGGCGCGGCCGACCGGATCTCGCGCAGACCCTGTTCGAGGTCGGGTTCGATGGTCTCGGCGATCGGCGCCGACAACTCGTCGCCGTGCTGGTCGCGGCAGGGGGAACCGGTGGGGTCGGTCGGGGCGGCCGCACCGCACACCCGGATCGCACCGCCGAAGGTGTCCTCGTCGTTGCCGCCGAGCATCAGGGTGACCAGTTCGGTGTCGGGTCCGAGCGCATCGAGCTGTGGTGCGACACCGAAGTACTGGTCGGTGGTGAGATCGGCGGTCCGGGCGCCTGCGCAGGCGACGTCGGTGAGTGGCGTCTGCAACCGCTCGGCAAGCAGCTGCGCATAGTTGCGGGAGGACCTCTGACAGAACGGATTCGATCCCTCGACGAGGGGTGTCACACCGGTGCCCGCGGCGTAGCTGTCGCCGAGATTGACATACCGCGCCGATGGCGGTGCCGCGCCGGACGACGTCGGCGATGCGGCAGCTGCCGAGGTGGATGTGTTTGCGGTCGTAAACTTTTCACCGCCATCCCCCGTCGTGCAGCCGCCGACCAGGAATGCGGTGGCCATCGCGACGACCAATGGCAGCAGTCGTCTCATGGCGCCACCCCCGCCGATCATGTCTCGGCACCCAACATCATGAGCAGCAACTCGGCCCGGGCACGGGCGTCGTCGAGATCGGTACCGAGCAGTGCCGCGACCCGCTCGATCCGGCTGCGCAGGGTGTGCCGGTGCACGCCGAGTGCAGCGGCCGCGACGCCCCAGTTGCCGTTGGCCTCGAGGAAGGCGAGCAGGCTGCGGTGCAGGTCGGTGCCGTGGTCGCGGTCGTGTGCGACGACCGGGGCGAGGCGATGCAGGTGCGTGTCGGCGAGGATCGAGCGCACCGGCTCCACCTCCAGAAGTGATTGCGCGCCGGCCAGATCCACCATCCGGCCGGCGGTGGCCGACCGCGCCGCGAGCCGTGCCTGGGCCACCGACTCGCCGATCGCGCCCGGCAGCGGCCGGCCGTCGGCGGCGAGGTCGACCGGGGCGCCGATCCCCCCGCGGACGGGAGCGCGCATTCCGAGGACACGGAGCAGCGCCGCGGCCACAGGCGTCGGGTCGTCACCGCGCAGGAGAGCGATCACCTCGGACCCGTCGCGGTGGACGAAGACTGCGCGCCAACGATGTTCGAGTTCGTCGACGAGGGTGAGCGCACCGCGATGGGCGGCATCGGCGTCGGCGAAGACGAAGACCACCGCCCGCACGCGGCCGTCGGGGTCGGCCGCGCGGTGCAACAATCGGAGTCCGGTCACGCCGACGATGCCGTCCATCGCCGCGGCGAGGGCGTCGGCCTGCAACCCGTCGGTGTCGCGGCGGACCACACGAGGCTTGTCATACTCGATCACCATGAGCGACACCGCATGTCCGATGAGCATCCGCGAGACATCATCGAGCGACGGTCCCAGCACCCCGAGGTATCCGTATGTCCTTGTACCCGTTCCGATCCGGGAGACGGTGAGCGTGAGGTCGTCGTCCACACGCACGGCTCCCGCCGATGCCGGGTCACGGGTCACCAATGCCCGGAGGCGTTCGACGTCGCCGTCGACCCGCCGGGATGCGGTGACCTCGGCGTACATCGCATCGAGCAACACCACACGGCTGCTGACGGCGTCGGCGAGCTCGTGCACCACCGCGTCGGCGCCGCCCGAGATGGCCGCCCGCGTCATACTCGGCTGCGCCCGGCCGGCCGCCACCAGACGTGCCGAGCGCTGCGCTGCGAGCTGATCGAAGACCGCGCGGGTGATCGCCGCGAACGGGATCGGCAACGGGATCTCGAACAGCGGGAGGCCCAGCCGGTCGGCGGTGTCGATCAGTTCGGTGGGCATCTGCGCATGGCCGAGTCCCACCCCGAAGCCGAGCGCCGCGATCCCCACCTCGTGCAGTGAGGTCAGGTAGCGAATGCGGCCGTCGGCGTCGGCGGGCAGGCGCAATCCGGTGGTGAGCACCACCTCGTTGCCCACCAGCCACCGGGCGGCGTCGACGAGTTCGGAGGTGACGGCGTGATCGAGTACGCGGTCGAGTCCTTCGGCGCCGCCGCGCAGCACCAGTTGGAGGCTGCGTTGGGCCATCAGCCAGCGGACGGTCGCGGTCACTCCCCCACCGTACCGCCAACCCGATGGACACAATGTCCCGAGTTCGATCTTGTACTGGACAAGTTGTCAGGCGCGGATCGGCGCCGTCTGGCGAAGACTCGATGGTGAGCCCGGGCAGGAGAACCCGGACCCGAACGAGCCGAGGTGAAGATCATGACCACTGCCACCACCCCGATCGTCTACCGACTTCCGCAGGAGCGGCGACTGGTGACCGAACTGCCGGGGCCGCGCTCCCGTGAACTGCAGGAACGCCGGAACGCCCATGTCGCGGCCGGGATCAGTTCCACCCTGGGCACCTATGCCGTCGACGGCGACGGTGGCGTGCTGGTCGACGTCGACGGCAACTCGCTGATCGATCTCGGCTCGGGTATCGCGGTGACCTCCGTCGGCTCGGCCAACCCGGCCGTCTCGGCGGCCGTCGCCGACCAGGCGAGCCACCTCATCCACACCTGCTTCATGGTGGCGCCGTACGAGGGGTACGTCGCCGTCGCCGAGAAGCTCAATGCGATGACGCCCGGCGACCACGACAAGCGCACCGCATTGTTCAACTCCGGCGCCGAGGCGGTCGAGAATGCCGTCAAGATCGCACGACTGGCGACCGGCCGCAGCGCGGTTGTGTGTTTCGATCACGCCTACCACGGCCGCACCAACCTGACCATGGCGCTGACCGCCAAGAACATGCCGTACAAGCACGATTTCGGCCCGTTCGCACCCGACGTGTACCGGATGCCGATGAGCTACCCGTACCGTGACGCCTTCGGCGCCGACGGCGTGGCCGCTGCGCGACAGGTGATCTCGACGATGTCGGTGCAGATCGGTGCGGACTCGCTGGCGGCGGTGGTGATCGAACCGATCCAGGGCGAGGGCGGATTCATCGTTCCCGCACCGGGATTCCTGCCGACGCTGGCCGCGTGGTGTCGAGAGAACGGCGTGGTCTTCATCGCAGACGAGGTGCAGGCCGGATTCGCCCGCACCGGCACATGGTTCGCATCCGACGACGAGGGGGTGGTCCCGGACCTGGTCACGATGGCCAAGGGGATCGCCGGCGGGATGCCGTTGTCGGCGGTCACCGGTCGCGCCGGCCTGATGGATGCGGTGCACACCGGCGGACTCGGCGGCACCTACGGGGGCAATCCGGTGGCGTGTGCGGCGGCCCTGGCGGCCATCGAGCAGATGGAGACCCACGATCTGCCCGCCCGGGCACGGCATATCGAGGAGATCACCGTCGGCGAGCTGTCGGCGGTGGCCGATCAGCTCGCGGGGCAGGGCAAGCCGGTGATCGGTGAGATCCGTGGCCGGGGCGCGATGATCGCCGTCGAGTTCGTCGACGCCACCGATCCGGCCGCCAAGATCCCGGATGCGGCACTCACCAAGGCGATCGCCGCCGAGTGCGCGTCGCAGGGAGTGATCGTGCTGACGTGCGGCACCTACGGCAACGTCATCCGGTTGCTCCCGCCGCTGGTGATCGGCGACGACCTGCTCCGCGAGGGGCTCGGCGTGCTGCGCGATGCGATCCTGAAACTGGCCTGACCACAGCACTTTTCAACCAGATCATCCGCTGCGGTCAAGTCCGCCGCCGACAAGTTCACCGCCGACGAGTTCATCCCCGAAAAGTTCATCCCCGAAAAGTTCATCCCCGAAAAGTTCACCGAGGAAGGGAATCCCAGTATGTCCTCCACCGACGTTCTCGATCCACAAGCCGTTCTCGACGGGGTCCCCACCGGGCTGTGGATCGGAGGTGAATCGGTCGCCGCGTCAGACGGCGGCACCTTCGAGGTGATCAACCCCGCCACCGAGGAGCCGGTGGCCACGGTGGCCGATGCGACCGTGGACGACGCCCGCCGTGCACTCGACATCGCGACCGCGGTGGCCGGCGAGTGGTCGGCCACCGCACCCCGTGAGCGCGGCGAGATCCTGCGTCGCGCATACCAACTGGTCGCCGACCGAGCCGATGACCTGGCGATGCTGATGACCCTGGAACTCGGTCGTGCCCTGCCCGACAGCGTCGCCGAGGTGCGCTACGGCAACGAGTTCCTGCGCTGGTTCGCCGAGGAGGCGGTCCGGATCGGTGGCCGGTACACCACCTCGCCCGCGGGGACCGGCCGGATCGTGGTGTCGCATGCACCCGTCGGCCCGAGTCTCGCGATCACCCCGTGGAACTTCCCCCTCGCCATGGGAACTCGCAAGATCGGGCCGGCACTGGCCGCCGGCAACGTCATGCTGGTCAAGCCGGCACACGAGACCCCGCTGACCATGCTGGCGCTCGCCGAGGTGTTCGCCGAGGCCGGTCTGCCCGGCGGGGTGCTCACCGTGCTGCCGACGACCAATGCCCGTGAGGTGTCGTCGTCGATCATCACCGACGACCGGATTCGCAAGATCAGCTTCACCGGTTCGACGCCGGTGGGCCGAAACCTGTTGGCGCAGGCGGCCGAACGCGTCCAGCGCACGTCGATGGAACTCGGTGGCAATGCACCGTTCCTGGTGTTCGACGACGCCGACGTCGACAAGGCCGTCGAGGGTGCATTCATGGCCAAGATGCGCAACGGTGGCGAGGCGTGCACCGCGGCCAACCGATTCCTGGTGCAGTCTGGTGTGCTGGAAGAGTTCACCGAGAAGCTGATCGCGAAGATGTCGGCGGTGCGGATGGGTGCCGGCTACGAGGAGGGTGTGACGCTCGGCCCGCTGGTGACGCAGGCGCAACGCGACAAGGTGGCCGACGCGGTGGAGAGCGCCGTCGCCCATGGTGGCCGAGTCCGGTTGGGCGGCAAGGCGCCCGAGGGCAAGGGCTACTTCTATCCGGCGACCGTTATCGACCAGGTCGATGCCTATGCACCGGTCACTCGGGGCGAGATCTTCGGTCCGGTCGCGGTGATCAGCTCGTTCGAGACCGAGGAGGAGGCGATCAAGGCCGCCAATTCCACCGAGTACGGGCTGGCCGCATACTTCTTCACCCGTGACCTCGACCGGTCGCTGCGCGTGGCGGCCGCATTGGACTCCGGCATGGTGGGCGTCAACCGCGGTGTGATCTCCGATGTTGCAGCGCCCTTCGGCGGCGTCAAGCAGTCGGGTATCGGTCGTGAAGGCGGTTCCGAGGGGATCGAGGAGTACCTGACCGTGAAATACGTTGCTTTGAGCTGAGACAGTTCGGGTCCGGGACGGCGCGACCACCGACCGACCACCGTCCGGGGGCGTCCACCACGTGGGCGCCCCCGGACGTGGTGACATAGGCCCCGAACCCGTTCCGCACTATGTGAAGTAGGCGCCACGCTTACGCAGGAGTGACCGGGTCTCGGCCACCACGCCGTACGGTGCGGTGGTCATCCGCTGTTTGTTCACCCGCACCACGACCCAACCGAGCACGCCCACCTCGGCGTCGCGAACCTCGTCGTGTCGTTTCTGCTCGGGTGAGGAATGGAACTCCTCGCCGTCGTATTCGATGGCCACCCGTGGGCCCGGATATGCGAGGTCGAAGCGGGCGATGAGCCGCGCATACTCGTCGAAGACCTCCACCTGGCTCTCCGGCTTGGGCATCCCGGCGTCGAAGAAGAACAGGCGTAACCAGCTCTCCCCCGGCGATTCCGCCTTGGGGTCGATGTGGGGGATCAACTCACGGACCTGCCGGACGTTCCGGGTGTGCTTCTGTGCGCGGGCGAATGCGGCCAGCTCGTCCAGGTCGACCGCGGTCGCAGCGGCGAGAGCGTCGAGACGTCCCAGTGCCCGCCGTCGGCTGGGTTGTCGGCCGAGGTCGAAGGCGGTCCGAAGTGGCGAGGTCACCAGAGTTCGGTCGATCTCGACGATTTCCGAGGGTTCGAGGTCGAGTCGCCTCGTGACGGTTCCGGTGGCCCTTCGGCCCGAGCAGTTCTGTCCCCGGATCAGTTCGATGGTGAAATCGTCGTCGAACCACCGGGTTCCGTGCATGATCGCAGCGGCCTCCCCGGCGACGACGGGCACCCCGCCTGCCTGACCGACGACGGCGATGATGCGTTCGCGCGCGGACATCAGGGTCGATCGCTCGATGTGGCCACGCCCGCGCAGGCGTTGGAAGTCGGCGGCGAACTGCTCGGCGGTGAGCGCCTCCTCGGCGAGGATGTCGGGACGCCGGACCACGTCGGGCATCGTGGTCGGCGGATATGTTTCGGAGTTGTCCATGCATGATCAGACGCACTGGAACGCCGTCAGGTTTCACCGACTTCGGCGAACGTGCCAGAACAGTGCTCCGAGTGCCCGGTCAACGCGATCGAGCGCCCAGTCAACGCGATCGGGTGCCCGGTCAACGAGATCGAGAGCCCGGTGAACGTGTTCGGG
>NZ_BCNF01000020.1 GCF_001485495.1 Gordonia desulfuricans NBRC 100010
AGCACAGTGAACGAGTTCGGGTGCCCGGTCGACGATCGGCCGGGGAACGTGACCGGATCGGCGACCGTCGTCGATTCGCACTCCTAACGATCTTCCGTACACTCTGCGGGTATGCGCCTCCGAGTGATCGTGGTAGCACTGGCCATCGTCGCCGCACTGGCGACTTCGCTTGCGGCACCGGCGCGCGCCGCCCCGGAACCGCGAGCCGCGGCCGGCGATCTCGGCAGTTCCGAGCTCTTCTCCCGGGAGAGCCTGTTCCTGTGGCAGAGTCCGCCGACCCGCTACATCGTGGTGCTCGGCGCCAAGATGGGGACGTTCGGGCAGACCCCGGACATCCTGTCGGCACGGCTCGACACCGCGGCACAACTGGCACGATCGCACCCGTTCAACCGGATGATCGTGTCCGGCGGCAACACCTGGTGGCTGCCGGTCTCCGAGGCCCAGTTCATGAACCTCGGACTGATCAAGCGTCGGGTTCCGGTGTGGCAGATGGTCAACGAGGGCCGATCCACCAGCACCGTGCAGAACGCGAGCTACACCGTCGGGATGATCAAGGCGATGGGGGCGACCGGTGCCCTGATCGTCACCAACGGATTCCACATGCCGCGGGCGCTGAAGGACTTCCGGGACGCCGCCGCGAAACAGGGTGCGCGCCTGACCTTTCAGCCCGCCTACGCCTGACCACCGAGACGACGACGAAGGGCGTCCACTCCGCGGAGTGGACGCCCTTCGTCGTGTGAGAGGGAATGCAGTGGTGCGTCAGGAATGCAGAGGAGATCAGCGCAGCAGGGCGCGGCTCATCACCACGCGCTGGATCTGGTTGGTGCCCTCGTAGATCTGGGTGATCTTGGCGTCGCGCATCATGCGCTCCACCGGGAAGTCGCGGGTGTAGCCGGCGCCGCCGAACAGCTGCACGGCATCGGTGGTGACCTCCATGGCGACGTCGGAGGCGAAGCACTTCGACGCCGAGCTGATGAAGCCCAGGTTCTTCTCGCCACGCTCGGCGCGGGCGGCCGAGGTGTAGACCATCAGGCGCGCGGCCTCGACCTTCATCGCCATGTCGGCGATCATGAACTCGACACCCTGGAAGCTCGCGATCGGCTTGCCGAACTGCTTGCGGTCCTTGACGTAGGCGATCGCCTGGTCGAGGGCGCCCTGCGCGATACCGACGGCCTGCGCGCCGATGGTCGGGCGGGTGTGGTCGAGGGTCTGCAGCGCGGTCTTGAAGCCGGTGCCCTCGTCGCCGATGATGCGGTCGAGCGGGATGGTGCAATCCTCGAAGTACAGCTCGGCGGTGGGCGAACCCTTGATGCCGAGCTTCTTCTCCAGCGGGCCGACGGTGAAGCCCGGGTCGTCCTTGTGGACCATGAACGCGGAGATGCCGTTGGCCTTCTTCTCCGGGTCGGTCACGGCCATCACGGTGTACCAGGTCGACTTGCCGCCGTTGGTGATCCAGCACTTGGAGCCGTTGAGGACCCAGTTGTTGCCGTCCTTGCGGGCGCGGGTCTTCATGCCCGCGGCGTCCGAACCGGCCTCGCGCTCGCTCAGCGCGTAGGAGGCCATCGCCTCACCGGAGGCGATCGACGGCAGCACCTGGGCCTTGAGCTCGTCGGAGCCGTTGAGGATCAGACCCATGGTGCCGAGCTTGTTGACGGCGGGGATCAGCGACGAGGAGGCACACACGCGGGCGACCTCTTCGATGACGATGCACGCGGCGACCGAGTCGGCACCCTGGCCGTCGTACTGCTCGGGGACGTGGATCGCGTTGAAGCCACTGGCGACGAGGGCGTCGAGCGCTTCCTGCGGGAAACGGGCCTCTTCGTCGACCGCGGCCGCATACGGCTCGATCTCCTTCTCGGCGAGCGCCCGGATGGCCTCACGCAGTGCGACATGCTCCTCGGGCAACTGGAACACAGTGAAATCGGGATTACCAAAACCCATGACAACTCCTCACGACAGTCTCCGGGCACTCAGTGCCACAAGAGTGGCTCGTTACCAGTTCAGCATGGCACGCAGTGCCATGTCAATCGACGTCCCCATCCATTGTCCCTGCTCCGGGCCGATCGCACCCCGATGTTGACGCACCCAGATGCCGCCGGACCGCCTCGGCCACATCGTCCGCACCGGCACCCAGCGGATATGTGACGACGGTGATTGCCTGCGGCGCCGTACCGATCACCTGGGGCGAGGACGACTCCCAGCTCCCGGCACCGAGTGCCAGCCGGATGCGCGTGAGCTCGGTCCGCAACCGCGCGAGCGTGGCATCGGCCTCGCCCCGGATCATGGCGCGCAGGAGATAGTTGTGTGCAGCGGTGACCGCGGCGGCGAAGCCGATCAGCCGCACCGGACTCTCACCGGGCAGCCGGGCCCGCAGGTAGTCCTCGAACAACCGCTGATAGCGGGTGGTGGTGACCAGTTCCCGCTCCCGTAGCGCGGACACCTTCTGCACCACATGCAACCGGCGGACCGCCAGGTCACGGGTCGTGTGGAAGTGGACGAACACGATCTCGGCCGCATCGCACACCGTCGACCACGGATCGGCGCCGCCGTCGCCGTCGTCGTCGCCCGCCAACCGCTCGGCGACCTGCGCGAGCAGCGCCTCGTGGTCGCCGAAGATCATGTCCTCCTTGGACCGGAACTGCCGGAACAGGGTGCGTCGTGACACCCCGGCGGCCGCGGCGATCTGGTCGACGGTGGTCGACTCGTAGCCGTTCTCGCTGAACAGCCGGATCGACGCCGCGACCACCTGCGTGCGCAGGTCTGGGGGATCGGCCATGTCACTCGGTGCCATGGTCACCAGTATCGACCCGACCTGCGCCCGCAGACATCCGGTCCCGGCAGTCACTCCGGGAGACTATGCCGACCCCTCGGCGGCGTCCTTGCGGAGCTCGAACTTGAGCACCTTTCCGGTGGAGGTGCGCGGCAGGTCGTCGGCGAAGACGATGTCGCGCGGAACCTTGTAGCCCGCCAACAACTTCCGCGCGTAGTCGACGAGTTCGTCGGTGGTCAGGGTGGCACCCGGGTTCAGCAGGACGTAGGCGCGGGGACGCTCGCCCCACTTTTCGTCGGGCACGCCGATCACCGCGACGTCGAGCACGGCGTCGTGGCTGACGAGCGCCTGCTCCACCTCGATCGTGGAGATGTTCTCGCCGCCGGAGATGATGATGTCCTTGGCGCGGTCGCGCAGCTGGATGTAGCCGTCGGGGTGCATGACGCCGAGGTCACCGGTGTGGAACCAGCCGCCCGCGAACGCTTCTCGCGTGGCGTCGGGATCCTTGAAGTAGCCGGCCATCACGTTGTTGCCGCGCAACACGATCTCGCCCATGGTCTCGCCGTCGGCGGGGACGTCGACCAGCGGCAGCTTGCCCTGCACGACCACGCGCGCGTCCTCGGCCTGCACCATGCCCACGCCCTGCCGGGACAGCTTGGCGGCACGCTCGGCGGGCTCGAGGTCGTCCCAGGCGTCCTGGTACTCGCAGATCGTGTACGGACCGTAGACCTCGGTGAGGCCGTAGACGTGCACCACGGTGACACCGAGTGCCTCGAGCTGACCGATCACCGTCGGCGACGGTGGGGCCCCGGCGGTGGTGATCCGCAGCTGCCGGTCCAGCCGGTGTGCCAGCGGCGAACCGGCGATGGTGGTGCACACGGTCGGGGCGCCGCACATGTGGGTCACACCGAGGTTGTCGATCGCATCCCAGATCGCGTCGGCGCGCACCGCACGCAGACACAGATGGGTGGCCGATGCGTGGGTGACCGCCCACGGCGTGCACCAGCCGTTGCAGTGGAACATGGGCAGCGTCCACAGGTAGCGGCTGTGACCGGTGAACCCGTTGTGAAAGGTCTCACCGAACGAATTCAGGTACGCCCCGCGGTGGGTGTACATGACGCCCTTGGGTTTTCCAGTGGTGCCCGAGGTGTAGTTGATCGTGATGACGGTGTTCTCGTCGTCGACCGTCCACGGGATGGGCGTGGGGTCGAGGTCGTCGGCGAGGGCGACGAAGTCGGGGTAGGCGACCAGACCGGTGATCCCGGACGCCTCGACGGCACCCTGGGTGGGCCCGAACTCGGGGTCGGTGATCTCCACGGTGGTGGCCATCTCGGGGACCTGATCGGCGATCGAGGCGACGGTGTGGCGGAACTCGGCGTCGAAGAACAGCGTGGTGACACCGGCGTGGTTGAGGATGTACACCAGTTCCGGGCCGGCCAGACGCGAGTTGAGGGCGACCAGCACACCGCCGGCCAGCGGCACGGCGTAGTGGGCGACCAGCATCTCCGGGATGTTCGGCGCCAGGTAGGCGATCCGCTCACCGGGGGTGATGCGGCTCTTGAGGACGCGCGCGAGACGCTGCACCTCGTCGGCGAGCTCGGCATAGGTGGCGGTGCGCTGCCCGTAGATCACCGCCGCACGGTCGGGGAACACCGACGCCGACCGCTCCAGGAACCGCAGCGGCGTCATCTCCGAACGGTTGGAACCGCCGCAGTCGATGCGGCCGAACTCGGCGTCGAGTTCGGTGGACGGGACGCCGGTGGCGTCGGAAGCCGAGACAGACATCGTCTCCTCCGGGGGTAGTGATCGGTGCCGGTGAGACCGGCTACGTTTGGACTCCTCCCACGGTATGAATCACACTGGGCGATGCACCACCCCCGAAATGGGGTGGTCGTGACATCCGGTGCGGACCGGTTCGGTGTGGAGGTGATCGCAGATGCCCGACAATCCGCTGCTCCGGCCCGACGACGCCGACACCGTGCGTGCCGAGCTGTGCGAGGCCCAGCGGTCCACCGGGCTGCCGGTGCTGTTCGGCGGCGTGGTCGACGGCCCCGACCTGCTGCTCAGCGGATTCGTCGGAACCCGCAGCACCGTCCTGCGCGACCTCGTGATCAGCTCGCGCTGCGGACTCGGCGGCCGCACCATCGTCGAGCGTCGCGCCGGCTCGATCCCCGACTACTTCAACTCCACCGAGATCACCCACGACTACGACCGTGAGGTGTCCGGCGAGGGCATCGAATCGCTGCTCGCCGCACCCGCGGTGGTGGGCGGGCGCACCCGCGCGGTGCTCTACGGCGGACTGCGCTCACCGGCCCCGATCGGTGACACCGTGGTCACCCGGATGGTGGTGGCCGCTCGCCGGCTGGCCCGCGAGATCGAGGTCCGCGACGAGGTGGACCGCCGCGTGGCACACCTCGACCGGACGCGCACCGAGACCGCTCCCATGCCCACCTCGGTGGCCGACGGCATCATCGAGAGCTATGTGGCCCTGCGGGAGATCGCGGCGTCGACCACCGATCCGGCACTCGCCGAACAGTTGCGCGGGGTGGAGGAACGCCTGCGGGGGCTCGGCGCGGTGACAACCGCACCGAACGCCGCCCGGCTCTCGGGGCGCGAGAACGACGTCCTGGCCCACCTCGCACTGGGCTGCAGCAACGCCGAGGTCGCCGAACGCCTGGCGCTGCGGCCGGAGACCGTCAAGGGCTACGTCAAGAACCTGATGGCCAAACTCGGCGTACACAACCGCCACGAGGCCGTGGTGGAGGCCCGACGGCAGGGCCTGTTGCCCTGACCGGCGCCGAAACGCCCGCGCTCGTGCCAACCGCGCCGAACGCCCCCATCCCGACATCGGCGATCCGTACGGTGGATCCCGTGTCCACTCCCGAGAAGACCACCACTCCCGAGAAGACCACCACCGGCGCGCCGGCCGGGCCCGACGAGACCCCGGGCGCCGGGGATCTGCTCGTCGCCGGACTGCGGCGCACCCTCGACGGTCGCTGGCATGCCGTCCGCGACACCGTGCGGGAGCAGATCGACCGCCCCGACCTGCTCCCCGATCCGTCCCGGACGCTCGCGCAGGCGCGGGCCCGATCCCTCGAGGAGATGCAGGCCCTCGCCGAACGTGGTTTCGCGGCAGCCGGATTCGGCGCCGACCACGGTGGCACCGGTGACATCGGCGCATCGATCACCGCGATCGAGATGCTCGGCTACGCCGATCTGTCGCTGATGGTGAAGGCCGGCGTGCAGTGGGGACTGTTCGGCGGCGCCGTCGAGAACCTCGGCACCGCACGCCATCACGAACGCTACGTCGCCGACATCATCGACCTCGACCTGCTCGGCTGCTTCGCCATGACCGAGACCGGTCACGGGTCGAACGTCCAGGAACTCGAGACCACCGCCACCTACGACGCCGACACGCGCGAGTTCGTCATCGACTCACCGACACCGTCGGCACGCAAGGACTACATCGGCGGGGCCGCCGAACATGCCACCATGGCCGCGGTGTTCGCCCAGCTGATCACCGCGGCTCCGGGTGCCGAGCCGGAAGGCCACGGCGTGCACTGCTTCGTCGTGCCGATCCGCGACGCCGACGGCAACGACCTGCCCGGGGTCACCACCGGCGACTGCGGATACAAGGGCGGCCTGGCCGGGGTGGACAACGGCCGGATCAGCTTCGACCATGTGCGCATCCCGGCGGAGAACCTGCTCAACCGGTACGGCGACGTGGAGGCCGACGGCACCTATCGCTCACCGATCGACAACGTCAACAAGCGTTTCTTCACGATGCTCGGCACCCTGATCCGGGGCCGGGTGTCGGTGGGGGCGACCGCCGGTGCGGCCGCACGCAAGGCCCTGACCCTGGCCACCCGGTACGGGTTGGTCCGCCGGCAGTTCGACGCCCCCGACACCGACGACGAGATCCTGATCCTCGACTACCTCGGACATCAGCGAAAACTGTTGCCGCTGATCGCGAAATCGTATGCGATCGCCTGTGCGCAGAACGAGCTCACCGCCGAACTCCACGAAGTCCAGTCGTCCACCGACACCGGCGACGAACACTCCACCCGACAACGTGAACTCGAAAGCGCCGCAGCCGGTCTGAAGGCCTACTCGACCTGGCACGCATCGCATTCGATCAATGTGGCCCGCGAAGCATGCGGTGGCGCCGGATATCTCGACGAGAACCAGCTGTCGATCCTGCGCGGCGACATCGACGTGTTCACCACGTTCGAGGGTGACAACACCGTCCTGACGCAGCTGGTCGCCAAGGAGTTGCTGTCGGCGTACGCCGACGACGTCCGCGGACTCTCGGCCGGCGGCTGGGTGCGATTCGTCGCGGGAATGGCGCGCGATGTGGTCGCCGAGAAGACCGCCGTGCGGCAGGTGGTGCAGACCCTGCTCGACAGCTCCGACGAGGACACCGAGGAGTCGGCACTGACCGACCGCGCCACCCAGATCCGGTTGCTGCGCAACCGGGAGGATCACCTGGTGCGCACCTGCGCCCAACGCCTACGGCGCGCCCGCGACGACGACAACGATGCCTTCGAGGTGTTCAACAACGCCCAGGACCATCTGCTCAAGGTGGGCCGCGCGCACACCGAACGGGTGGTGCTCGAGGCCTTCGTCCAGGCGATCGACGACTGCGACTCCCGGGCCGCGGCCACCCTGCTGAGCACCGTCTGCGATCTGTTCGTCTACTCGGCCCTCGAGGACGACCTGGCGTGGTTCCTGATGCATCGGCACGTGTCGGTGGAACGGGCCAAGGCCATCCGGCGCGGGGTCAACGAGCTGTGTCTGCAGTTGCGGCCGCACGCTCGGGCCCTCGTCGACGCCTTCGGGGTCCCGGAGGGGTTGCTGTCGGCGCCGATGCTCGATCACGGCTGACGCCGGGCTCCCCCGGATCGCGCGTCACCGCGGCGGAGTCCGGTCGTCACCGGGATGGTCGTCTCCGGGATGGTCGTCTCCGGGGTGGTCGTCTCCAGGGTGGTCGTCGTCACCGCCGCGGGGGTCGTCACGGGCCCGCAGGATCAGCGGGAAGACCAGCCAGAACCCGGCGAAGGCGGTCAGCGTGACCGCCCCGGCGATCAGTGCCGGCACCGTTCCCACGGTGATGTCGAACACCAGCCCCACCGCCCCGGTCAGGGCCGCACCGAGGCACAGCAGCCCGATGTAGGCGAAGCGATGGGCCATCGTGACCAGCAGCGGTAGCCGATGACGCCGGAAGAGCACACGGTGCAGGGCCACCGGCGCGGCCAGCAGCAGCGTCGCCACCATCGCGCAGCCGATGGTGACGAGATAGACGATCCGGAAGCCGGTACCGACGTCCTCGAAACCCTCCTGGAACGGCAGGGTGAGCAGGAATCCGGTGAGGATCTGCACACCGGTCTGCACCACCCGCAGCTCCTGGAGCAGCGCCGACCAGTTGCGGTCGAGGCGCTGGGTGGTGGTCTCCTTGCGCTGGACGCGGTTCCAGTCCTCGTCGTCGGCGAACGGGTCCGAGTCGAACAGTGCGGGGGCCACCGGGAACCCTCACTCCGTGGAGCCGCGGGGCGGGAGACCCAGCCGGACGGCGAGGTGCGCCTCCGACAACTCGGTACGGAACCGGGTCACATCGCGTGCCCAGGCCTGCGCGATGGCGCCGGTGGAGAGTTCGACACCCACCCCCTTGCGGCGGCGTGGGACGCCGTGCAGTTCGCCGAGTGCCGGCGCACTCTCCCATTTCTGCGGCGCGGCCCCGTTGTTCTCGGGGTAGATACGTTCGATGTCGGCGAGCGCCACCGTCCGGGTGCCCTGCCGCAGCGTGGTCTCGGTGAGCTCGACGCTGACGTGGCGGCGGGCGGCGAACACCTGGACCACCGAGAAACCGATCACGATGAGTCCGAAGATCGTGATGACCGGCCAGTGAACCTGCCCGGGACCGCTGATCTCCATCGCCAGCACCGCGCCGATCAGGATGGGGCCGATCGCCACCACCCACCAGCTCCCGCCCGACTCGGCGAACAGGACCTCACCCGGTTCGACCGCGGTCTCGGGGATCCGAGGCGGTGCGGGGACGACCTCGTCATCGTCATCATCGGCGTCACCGGCATCGGCGTCGACACGGCCTTCGACATCGGCCGGGTCTGCGTCGGTGATGTCGGTGTCGGTGATGTCGGCGTCGGTGATGTCTGCGTCGGTGCTGTCTGCGTCGGGGGCCCCGGCCGCCCGGTCCGCCTCGTCATCGGTGGGTTCCGGGCCGCCCGAAGGCGTCGACGCACCACTCACGAAGAGCTCCGCCCCGGCTTCTTACCCCGCCCGGTAGCGCCCTTGGCGGACCGTTTGGTGCGGCGTCCGCGCTGTTGCTCGGCCACCTCGGCCGGGTCCTTGCCGGTGAACCACGCATCCGACTCCGGCCGGTAGGCCAGCAACGAACCGAACAGTCCGACGATGGCGGCCAGCAGCGCGAACGCCAGGAACATCGCCAGGAAGCTCAGGATCAACAGCATCGCCACCGACACGAGCGTCAGCGCGGCCAGGGAGGACCGCCAGCGCTCGTCGCCGGTGTAGGCCTTGGTGCCCATCAGGGCGATCGCCGCACCGACCGCCGCGACCAGCACGCCGATGCCGACCGGCGCCAGTGTCGCCCCCGACACGAACACCCCCAACAGCACGAACCCGATCCCCAGCAGGATGAGCAACGCACCCGACGTCACCCAACAGCGGTACGCCCAGACGACGAGGCTCGGTCGGCGCGCGGGATCAGGCCTGTTCACTGGATTTGCCCCCGGGGTGCTGGCGGTTCGGGTCATCGTCTCCGGCTTCATCGTCGCTGTTGGTGGCTGGCGGGTACTGCGATTCGGCGGGTGCCGACGGCATCGAAGGATACCCACCGGACGGCGGTGAGGTCGGCCGGTTGGCATCCGGAGCAGGCGGATACCGTCCCGCGTCCGGGTACTGACCCGGCGGCGGTGCGGACGGATACGGGTTCTGGGTGGGATACGGGTTCTGGGTGGGATAAGGGTTCTGGGTGGGATACGGGTTCTGCCCCGGATGCGCGGGGTATCCCGGGTACTGGCCGCCCGGGTAGACCATCGACGGAAGCGGCGGTTCCTTCGGCCGCTTGGACTCGCGCCGGAACGTCGCCATGTTCTTGCAGTACGTGTCGGACTCGCGGCGCAGGAACAGCACCACCGCGCCGAGTGCGGCGACCCCGCCGATCACGGTCGGCACCATCGCCCACGCCGGCGAGACATCGGCGAACAGCGTGAAGAACGTGGTGATCACCAGGTACATGCTGATCGCGCCGATCAGGAACCGTGCCCAGTTGTAACCGCGGCGCGTCAGCAGGATCAGGACGATGGCCACCCCGAACTGGATCAGCGCACCGACCACCAGCGAACCGATGAACAGACCCGACGACGTGATCAGGTCACGTTGCTCGGCGGTGGCGTCCTTCACCATCCCCTCGACCATGTCGAGGTACTGCGCGCGTTGCTGGTCATAGGTCGCCACGAGGGTGACGATGTGCGCCAGGATCACCACGATCCACAGTTCGGATGCGATGACGATGGATTCGGGAAGTCTCGGCCGGGAACCGTCGGGCTCGTCGGCCGAGTGCGGCCCGGAGGACTGAACCGGGTCGGGGGATGCTGACATATCCCCCAGGTTAGTCACTTCGACGCGAGCGGGTCGGCCGCCGCGACCCTGCAGGTACGACGACCGTCCCGGCTCAGCGGAGTCGGCCGGCCATCTCCGTGGCCCAGTAGGTGAGGATGATCGAGGCACCGGCACGCTTGATCGAGGTCAGCGACTCGGCGATGGCGGCATCCCGATCGATCCAGCCGCGTTCGGCGGCGGCGGTGATCATCGAGTACTCACCGCTGATCTGATAGGCCGCGACCGGCACGTCGGCGATCTCGGCGACGTCGCGCAGGATGTCGAGATAGCTCATCGCAGGCTTGACCATCACGATGTCGGCACCCTCGTCGAGATCCAGACGCACCTCCCGCAGCGACTCCACCCGGTTGGCGGAATCCTGTTGGTAGGTCCGGCGATCACCCTGCAACGACGAGCCGACGGCCTCACGGAAGGGACCGTAGAACGCCGACGCGTACTTCGCCGAGTACGCGAGGATGCCGGTGTCGGTGAATCCCTCGGCGTCGAGCGCCTCGCGGATGGCCGCGACCTGACCGTCCATCATCCCGCTCGGACCGAGCAGATGCGCACCGGACCGGGCCTGCGCCAACGACATCGAGATGTAGCGGTCCAGGGTGGCGTCGTTGTCGACGCGACCGGCGGAATCCAGCACACCGCAGTGGCCGTGGTCGGTGAACTCGTCCAGGCAGGTGTCGGCCATCAGGACGGTATCGTCACCGAAGTCCTTGCGCAGCAGACGCAATGCGCGGTTCAGCACACCGTCGGGCGCATCGGCACCCGATCCCTGGGCGTCCCTGGCGGCCGCGTCGGGCACCCCGAACAGCATGAGCCCGCCGACCCCGGCGCGGATCGCCTCCTCGGCGGCCGCACGCAGCGAGTCATCGGTGTGCTGCACGACGCCGGGCATCGACGCGATCTCACGCGGGGTGTCGATGCCGTCGGCGACGAACATCGGCAGCACCAGATCCTGTGGCGCCAGGACGGTCTCGGCCACCAGGCGACGCATCGCCGGGGTCGTCCGCAACCGCCGGGGGCGGATCACCGGGCTCATCTCGTGCACCACCCTCAGGACCGCGACCGCCGCGTCTTCTTACGCGGCGGGGGCAAGGCCCCCTCGGCGCGCAGCCGTGCGGCATGCTCGGCGAGCGCGTCGACCAGCTCGGTGACCGAGGCGTTCTCCGGCTGCACGTCCACGCGCAGTCCGAATTCCGTTGCGGTCTCGGCGGTCTTGGGACCGATGCAGGCAACGATGGTGCGCGCGTGCGGCTTTCCGGCGATACCGACCAGGTTGCGGACGGTGGAGCTGGAGGTGAAGCACACGGCGTCGAAGCCGCCGGTCTTGATCATCTCGCGGGTCTGGGCGGGCGGCGGAGCGGCCCGGACGGTGCGGTAGGCGGTCACGTCGTCGATCTCCCACCCGCGCTCACGCAGCCCCTCGGACAGGGTCTCGGTGGCGATGTCGGCGCGCGGCAACAGGATTCGGTCCACCGGATCGAAGACGTCGTCGTACGGCGGGAAGTCCTCGAGCAGCCCGAGCGAGGACTGCTCCCCCGACGGCACCAGCTCCGGGTTGATCCCGAAGGCCCGCACCTTGGCGGCGGTGGCCTCACCGACACAGGCGATCTTGACACCGGAGAAGGCCCGCGCGTCCAGACCGAACTCGGCGAACTTCTCCCAGACCGCACGCACCGAGTTGGTGGAGGTGAACACCACCCACTGGTAGCGGCCGTCGACCAGACCCTTGACCGCCCGCTCCATCTGGGCGGGGCTGCGCGGCGGCTCGACCGCGATGGTCGGGACCTCCTTCGGGATGGCACCGTGGCTGACCAGACGGTCGCTCATGTCGGCGGCCTGGTCCTTGGTGCGCGGCACCAGCACGGTCCAGCCGTACAGCGCGCGCGACTCCCACCAGGAGAGCTTGCCGCGCTGGGTCACGACCTGGCCGATCGTGAGGATCAGCGGACCGGTCAGCGCATTGCCCTGCTCGTTGAGCGTGGCGAGGGTGGCCTCGATGGTGCGCTGGGCGCAGGTGGTGCCGTTGATCGTGATCGCGACCGGCGTCTGCGGGGCCAGCCCGTGCTCGGTCAGCGCACTCGCGGTCTCGGCAAGGTGACCCGACGTCGCGTGCAGCACCAGCGGGCCGGGAGCGGCGGCCAGGGCCGCCCAGTCCACACCCTCGGCGCGGACATCGGCCTCGGTGTGCCGCGAACCGAGCGGCATGCCGGCGTAGCTGGGCACCACCGATGCGGCGGGCAGCCCGGGTAGCACCTCGAAGGTCACCGAGGTCCGGGCCACGGCGTTGACCTCGGCGAGCACCGAGTCGGTGGTCAGCGGATCGCCCGAGACCACGCGGACCACGTCGTCGCCGGCCTTGGCGGCCGCCACGAGGGTCTTGGCGACCTCGCTCGGGTCACCCAGCGCCGGACGGACGATCTGGTCCTCGGGCTCCTCGGCGGACTTCTCCGCGCTCTTGGTGTCGGCAGCCTTGGCGTCCGGGGCCTTGGCATCGCCGGTCGTGGCGTCCGCCCCGGTCGACGAGGTGGCGTCGCCGGTCGTGGTGGCGTCGGCTTTCGCCTGATCCTTGGCGGCCTGGTCCTTCTTGGCCTTGGCCGTCGATCGGCGCTGGTCGTCGGCGGGTTGTTCGCGGTGGTCGGCACCGATCATCGCGACCACGGTGGCCGGGACGTCGGGATCGACGTAGGCGGTGGTCGCGGAGGTGATGACGCTCCGCGCCCGCACGGTCAGCAGGTCTGGGTCCCCGGGTCCGGATCCCACGAACAGAATCCGTCCCGGATTGGCCTTCTTCGTCGTACGGCTCATGCGTTCGCACTCTCCTGCCCCCACATGCGGAGGGCTGCAGTTCCTTGCCGGAACTAGGGAGTGTCGACGAGTTCGCCCGCTCCCAGTTCCAGCAGTTCGGCCGCGAGTTCCCTACCCAGCTGATCGGCGCGTTCGACCGGACCCACCACCGAGGCGCGGATCACATCGGATCCGTCCTCGGCCGCCACTACCGCACGAAGCGACAGTTCGGCGATGATGTGCCCGTCGTCGTCGAGCGACTCGACCACCTCGGCGATCGCTCCGACCGGAGCAGTACAACCGGCCTCGAGGGTCGCGAGTACTGCGCGTTCGGCGTCGACCGATGCTCGGGTGGACGCGTCGTCCAACTCGGCGAGGGTTCTCACCAGTTCGGCATCGTCGGAGCGGCACTCCACGGCCAACGCGCCCTGTGCCGGTGCCGGCAACAGGACCACCGGATCGAACGCCTCGGTGACCACATCGGCCCTTCCGATTCGTACGAGCCCGGCTCGTGCGACGATGACTGCATCGAGTTCACCATCTGCGACTTTGCCCAACCGAGAATCAAGGTTGCCTCTTAGGGGGCGGATTTCCAAACCGAGACCCAATGCTCTAAGCTGCGCCGCCCGTCGCGGGGCCGAGGTCCCGATCACCGAGCCCGGCGGAAGCTCTCCGAGGACCTTGCCATCCCTGCTGACCAGGGCATCTCGGGGATCCTCACGCAGCGGGACGGCAGCGATCACCAGCCCCGGATCGGGTGCGGTGGGCAGATCCTTGTAGGAGTGCACGGCGACGTCGATCTGGCCGGAGTGCAGCGCATCGCGGATCGCCTTGGTGAACACCCCGATGCCGATCTCGGCGACCGGTGCGGCGGAGTCGTCCCCGGCGGTCCGGATGATCACCGGCTCGGCCGGATGTCCGGCGGCGATGATCGCATCGACGATGGTCTGCGTCTGGGTGCGGGCCAGCAACGACCCTCGGGTGCCGACGCGAATGACGTCCCGGTCAGTGGGCTTGGTCACCGTTCTCCCTGTTCGGTGGGATCCCGGTCGGCGCCGGAGACACCGCGGCGGCCCTCGGGAGCCGACACCGCCTCCACCGATCCGGGCTTGAGTTCGAACAACTCGCGCAGTGCCTCGGCGTAGTGGTCGCCGTTCGGCGTGGCGGCGAGCTGTTTGACGCGCACCGTCGGTGCGTGCAGCAGCTTGTCGACGACGCGGCGGACGGCCTTGGCGACCTCGTCACGCTGCGGGTCGTCGAGTCCGGGCAGCTTGGCCTCCAGGCGCAGGATCTCGGCCTCGACGACGTCGGCGGCGCGCTGACGCAGCGCGGCGACGGTCGGGGTGACCTCGGCCTGGCGCTGTGCGGTCAGGTAGTCGGCCAGCTCGCCGGCAACGATCGAACGGGCGGCCAGGGTGTCGTCCTCGGCGGCCTTGGCGCCGGCGTCACCGCGCAGGCCGGCGATGTCCACCACGTGCACACCGGGCAGGCGTGCCGCGGCCGGGTCGACGTTGCGGGGCAGGCCCAGGTCGCAGATCACGAGGGGCTTGCCGGCGTCGGCGGTGCGGCCGCGGGCGGCCAGTGCCGAGTGCACGTCACCGACCCCGATCACCGAGCCGACCGAACCGGTACACGCGACGACGACATCGGCGTCGGCCATCGCGGCGGGCAGGTCGTCGAATCCGACGCCCGCCACCTCGATGCCGTGGTTGGCCGCGATGTTGCCGGCGAGATGCTCGGCGTTGGCGACGGTGCGGTTGACCACGGTCATCCGCGCAACGCCCTCACGGGCCAGGTGTGCGGTGGCCAGGCCACCCATCGCCCCGGCACCGACGACGACCGCCGAACGCGCCCTGGCCGCCCCGGAGCCGGCCAGGAGCACCTGGGCGCGGTGCAGGGCCACCGACACCACCGAGGCGCCCGCACGATCGATACCGGTCTCGCTGTGCACCCGTTTGCCGACGCGCAGCGCCTGCTGGGCGAGCTCGTGCAGGACGGTGCCCGCACTGTGGTTGGAGTCGGCGTCGAGGTAGGCGTTGCGGATCTGGCCGAGGATCTGCTGTTCGCCGACGACCAGGGAGTCGAGTCCGGCGGCGACGGTGAACAGATGCTCGACCGCGGCCTCGGAATACCGCACGTAGGCGTGCGGGGTGAGCTCGTTGACGGTGAGGCCGGAGTGGTCACCGATGACCGTGCCGACCGCCTCGAGCGCGGGGTGGAAGGCGTCGACGACCGCGTAGATCTCGATCCGGTTGCAGGTCGAGACCAGCATCGCCTCGGAGATCGCCTGCGACGACAACAGGTCGTCGATCAGCTTCGGGCGGTCGTACTCGGAGACCGAGATCCGCTCGAGCACCTCCACGGGCGCACTCCGATGCGAGACACCGAACAACAAAACACTCACGTCGTCACCGTTTTCTTCACCTACCGGTCCACCACTGCACGCAGCTCACCTGCGTTGCGGGACCCCATCGGGACACGCGACGCCTGAAATGCCAATACCTGTAGCTCCAAGGCTAGATCAACCTGCCGAACGACGACATCGGAGTCCGTGGACAAGGTGATCTGCGTGACGTTCAGCAACTGCCGCACCCCCACCGCCGCGAAGGCGTCGGCGACGGCCTGTGCCTGCTCGTCGGGGGTCGCCACCACGCCGATCTCGATCGGTCCCACCTCCGGATCCGTGCAGACCTTCTCGATGTCGGTCAGCGGGACCACCGCGGGCGCCTGCGGGGCCAGCTCCCGACCGATGACCGCCGGATCGTCGTCGAACAGCGCCACCACCCGGAACCCGCGGCCCAGACCGGTGTGGTCGAGCAGGGCCCGGCCGAGTCGTCCGGCACCGGCGAGGGCGACCGTCTGGTCGTTGTCGGTGTGCAGCGCGATGGAGATCCGGGCCGTGAGCTTGCCCACGTCGTAGCCGACGCCGCGGACGCCGTTCGCCCCGACGTAGGACAGGTCCTTGCGGAGGATCGCCGGGTTGACGCCGGCCGCCGTGGCGAGCTGGCGGCTGGAGGCCAGCACCACGCCGCGCTGGGAAAATGCACGCAGGACGTGCAGATAGGTGGCCAGCCGGGCCACCGACGGCTGCGGGATGGCACCCGTCGTCGAGTTGACGCTCATTCCCGCACACCCACTTTCACCGTTCCGCGCGGCCGGGGAAGGCCACCGGGCCCCTGGTTGCGGATCAGCGTATACCGGTGCACAATGCCCGTCGCGTCCACCCCGACCTGTCCGTCCGATCAGGTCTCAGCGGGCGGCGCGGGCGGCCAGATCGGCACGCAGTCGCGGCTCGTCGACCTCCCAGTAGCTGTGCTCCTCGCCGTCGAGCAACACCACCGGCAGCCGGTCGCCGAACTCGGCACGCAGTTCCCGATCACCGGCGGCCGCCGCGGCGTCGACGTCGACGGTCTCGAAATCGGTGCCCAGTTCGGTACAGATCCGACGCAGATCGGCGGCGGCGGTCCGGCAGGCCGCACAGCCGTCGCGGCTCAGCAGGGTGATCGACATGGGCGTTCTCCCGTTCGGTGTTGGTTGCTCGCCAGAACAGTCTGACACCCCGGCTAGGCTGTACTCGTCGAGCCCCAACAGCCCGTCGACGGGCCGTCATGGAGGTGTGAACTGTGGGTGTGACCGCTGATGGTGACGCGAATCCGGGAGACGTCCGGCCGGATTCGGACGTGGCTGCGGAGAACATGTCCGGTGAGGCCGTGACCGGCGACGCCGGACCGACCGAGACCGGAACCGAGCCCTCCGGTGAGGACTGGGAGGCGCACGCCGAACAGGTCGACGGCGGGGCGGTGTCCGATGATGATGACGACGCCGACGGCCCCGCCGAGGACGACGAGAGCAGCCGCGTCACCGCCTGGATCGCCGAGCGTGCCAGCGCCGCGGGCGGCCGGTTCCGGCAGACCGCACAGGAGCTGCGTCAGACCCTTGCCGGTGAGGCCAGCGCCCGTGCCGCGGTGGCGGCGCTGCGGGCCGGGCCACCGGTCGTCGAAGATCCCGACGCACCCCGCGACCTGACCGCGGCGGCCTTCTTCGACGTCGACAACACCTTGGTCCAGGGCGCGTCGATCGTGCACTTCGCCCGCGGCCTCGCCGCCCGCAAGTACTTCTCGTACTCCGATGTGCTCGACTTCGCGTGGACCCAGGCGAAGTTCCGGATCACCGGCAAGGAGAACGCCGACGACGTCGCCGAGGGCCGGGAGAAGGCACTGAGCTTCATCGCCGGGCGGCCGACGTCGGAGCTGGCCGAACTCGGCGAGGAGATCTACGACGAGTACATCGCCGACAAGATCTGGCCGGGCACGCGGGCACTGGCGCAACGCCACCTCGACGCCGGGCAACAGGTGTGGCTGGTGACCGCGACCCCGGTGGAACTCGCACAGACGATCGCCGACCGGCTCGGGCTGACCGGTGCGCTGGGAACGGTCGCCGAGAGCAAGGACGGGGTGTTCACCGGACGTCTCGTCGGCGACATCCTGCACGGACCGGGTAAGGCACATGCGGTGCGCGCGTTGGCAATTCGCGAGGGACTGAACCTCAAGCGGTGCACCGCCTACTCCGACTCCCACAACGACGTGCCGATGCTCTCGCTGGTGGGTACCGCGGTGGCGATCAATCCCGACGCCGACCTGCGCGATGTGGCCAAGGTGCGTGGCTGGGAGATGTACGACTTCCGCACCGCCCGCAAGGCCGCCAAGTACGGTGTCGGCGGCGCACTGGTGGTGGGTGCGGCCGGTGGCGGTGCCGCCGCGGCGGTGCGGCTGATCCGGGGGCGCTGAGCTCCCAGTACGCACCGCCGGCGCGGCCCGCGCCGACCGGCGCGGCTACAGGGTCGTGACCGTCGAGGTGGGGTCGATCAGCACCTTGGCGTGGTGTTCGGCCGAGCCGAGCGCCTCGAAGGCGTTCGCCACGCCGTCCAGGCCGACCGTGGCGGTGATCAGCGGTGTCACGTCCACCTTGCCGTCGGCGATCAGCTGCAGGGTGTCGTGGAACTCCGCCGGGTCGTAGCCGAAGACGAACCGCAGATCGAGCTCCTTGTTGATGCCCACGACCGGTCGGATGCGGTCGGCACCCATACAGACCCCCACCACCACGATCCGCGACCGCAGCGGTGCGCCGGACATCACGTGGTCGAGCATGCCGGGTACGCCGACGCATTCGAAGACCACCGGTCCCGTCGGGGTGGCCCCGAGCCGGTCGGCCAGATGGAACATCGACGCCCACGGCACCAGCGGGATCCGGCGCAGCGTGCGCATGCCGTCGAAGGCCGCCCCGAACAGTTGCTCGGCGGTGGCGACGTACTTGCCGTTCGCCACGACGACGTCCCACGGCGACTCGACGGTGGGATCGACGACGACGTCGGCGCCGACCCGGCGGGCCAGGTCGCGGCGCCCGGCCGACAGGTCGGAGGCGACGACGGTCCGCACACCGGTCGCCTTCAGGATCGAGATGACGGCCAGACCGATTGGGCCGCAACCGATCACCACGGCAACATCACGGCGCCCCACCTCCCCGCGGCGCACCGCGTGGTAGGCCACCGCCATCGGCTCGGTGAGTGCGGCGGAGTCCAGGGACACCCCGTCGGGTACCGCGATCGTCATGTCCTCGCTGGTCACGACGAAATCGGCGTAGGCGCCGGGGGCGAGTCGGGACAGTCCGGTCAGCTGCGGGCCGTGCTCACCGCGAACCATCGGCAGCGCCACCACCGCGGTACCCGGCGCCCACTCCTTGCGGCACCCGGGCCCGTAGGAGACCACCTCGCCGACGAACTCGTGTCCCATGACCACCGACTGCTCGGCGCGCATGAAATCGGCGTAGCCGACCTCCGCGGCCGCGTCGGCGGTGTCGTCGCTGTGGGTGCGCGCATGCAGGTCGGACCCGCAGATCCCCGCGCGCCGCACACGCAGCACCATCTCGCCCTTGCCGGGTTGCGGTGCGTCGAGTTCCTCGACGCTCAGCTCCCCCTGGTGACAGACCACTGCCCGCATCCGATTCCTCCCATGCATCGTCGCACCGTGTGGTGACGAGATTAGCGCCCCGCCGGAGCACAGGGCCGAAAGCGAAGGGATCAACCGAAACGATCAACCCGATCCGAACCCAGACGGTTCAGCCGAAATAGACGCTGCCGCGGCGACTGAGCATCCGGAAGAGCGTCTGCTGGATTTCCTCGCGGACGTGGTCGGTCAGATCGAAGACCACCATCGGGTCGTCGGCGGAGGACTCGTCATATCCCCCGGTCTCGATCGGACGACCAAAGTGGATGTGCCACTTGGACGGCAACGGAACGAGTCCGAGCGGACCGAGCCACGGAAATGTCGGCGTGATCGGAATGTAGGGCATTCCGAGAATGCGCGCCAACGGTTTGAGATCGCTGATCATCGGATAGATTTCCTCCGATCCGACGATCGACACCGGAATGATCGGGGCCGCATTCCGCAAGGCGGTGGTGACGAATCCACCACGGCCGAACCGCTGCAACTTGTAGCGATCCTTGTACAGTTTGCCGATCCCCTTGTAGCCCTCCGGCCACACCGCGGTCAGCTCGCCCTGACGCAGCAGCCGGTCGGCGTCCTGGTTGCACGCGAGCGTCGCACCGATCCGGCGTGCCACCTCACCGACGCCCGGAGAGTCGAATGCCATGTCGGCGGCGAGGATTCGCAGGTACCTGCCAGTCGGATGGTTGTCGCGCACGGCCAGTGAGGTCATGATCGCGTCCACCGGGATGGAACCGGCGTGATTGGCGACGAGCAGCGCACCGCCCTCGCGGGGCAGATTCTCCACCCCCGACACCTCGACCCGGAACCACTTCTCGTAGATCTGCCGGATCGCCGGGAACCACACCGAATCGGTGAAGTGCGGGTCGAATCCGAAGTCGTCCACCTCGTAGTCACCGGTCATCCGCTCACGGATGAAACCCGCTGTGGCGGTGAGGGTGTCGGCAACCGCTCCGCGAACCCCGCCGAAACTGAACAGCGGCGAGGAACGGACCGGCCGATGTTCTGCGCCCAGCGTCTCGTCGACGACGACCTCGTCACTGATCGGTGTCACCGATGCCGGCGTGATCCCGAATCCGTCGGTGTTGGGATGTCCGGCCGGCTCAGCCTGCCGGGACGCGCGAGAGACCCCGTGCTGACTGGGATGTCTCCCCTTGCCGGCGTCGACGCCACCCGCAGGACGACGGACGTCAGGGCTTGCATAGAGTTGGATGACCTTGGCGGTGCGTGTCTCAGGGATGGGTCCACCCACTACCTCGTCACCCCCACAGTGATCTCGGTTACCGAATCCGGTCTCAGGTGATGTGTGCAATCGCTCCGGACCGGTATGGCACCCAATAGTACGGCCCCGAGCGGACGTCTGCACAGGGGAGTCCGCAAACGTCCGACATGACCGACTCTCATCTCAGCTGCAATGCCGCCGACACGATCCGCTTCTCGAGGCCCCGCCAGGCGCCGGGCTCGATCACCGGGGTCACCCCGCTGCGCGAGATGAAGTCGTCGAGGGTCTCCATCGTCGTGTACCGCGGCGCGAAGCCGAACTCGGTCCGCATCCGAGAGGTGTCGAGGACCCGACCGTAGGTGAGGAAATCGGTCTGCGAACTCCGCAGTTTGGCCGATCGCAGATCCTGCAGCACGCCGGTGATCGGCGCGAGCAGCTGACTGGGCACCGGGAGTTCGAGATGACCGATCCGCCGGATCGCCTGGGTGAGGGTGACGACGCCGTCGGCGGCGACGTTGAACGTGCCGACCTTGCCGGCCAGCGTGGCGTGCTCCATCGCGGCGAGGGCGTCCTCCTCGTGCAGGAACTGCAGCCGCGGCTGGAAACCGATCACGGTGGGCACCACGGGCAAGGAGAGATACGACCCCATCCGGGTGTTGATCCGCGGTCCGAGAATCGCCTGCGGGCGCACGATAGTGACGTCGATGTCCTGGCGCCGGCGACCCAGCCCGCGGACATATCCCTCGGCGTCGAGCAGATCACGGCCGTACCCGCGGGTCGGCTCGCGTTTGGCCGGGATCTCCTCGGAGAAATGCGAGGGATCGCCGGAACTGGCGCCGTAGACCATGGCCGTCGACCGCAGCACGATGCGTTTGACCGAGGGACTGCGCTGCGCTGCGGCGCACACCTGCATCGCACCGAGCAGGTTGAACTCCTTGATCGCCGTCGAATGCGGCGCGGTGTCCATGATCGAGGTGGCGGCGTGCACGACGGTGTCGACGTTGCAGTTCGCGATGGCCTTGGCGATCGCGGGACGTCGGATGTCGATCCGCAGGAACTCCGCACGCCCCATCCGGCGCATCAGGTCCTTGCGGGGCACACGGGAGTCGACCGCGATCACCCGTGCGATGTCGGGGTTGTTCGCGAGCCGCGCCACCAGATAGCCGCCGAGGAACGTCGATGCCCCGGTGACGAGCACCGTCCGGGGCCGGTGTTCGGACGCGTCTGCCATGGGGACCAGGCTAGGGCATCCGGACCGGTGGCGAGCGGTGCACGGTCACGGCCCGGGCTCGAGTACCCGGTCGGCGGGACCGGGCGGCAGGGAAACGGGCCCAGGGAACGCGAAAGGGCGCCCATCCGAGGTGGAGGCGCCCTGAACACGGACTCGTGGGTGAACCGGACCCGGCGGGGCCGGGACGGCTCAGAACCCGAGTCGGCTCACTTACCGAGCTTGCGACGCTGCACCCGGGTGCGACGGAGCAGCTTGCGGTGCTTCTTCTTCGACATGCGCTTGCGGCGCTTCTTGATCACTGAGCCCATCGGGGTGCTTCCTCACTTCAATGCAATGTTCTGTGACCGGCAGGTCGTGACCACGCGTGCAAGTCGCGTTCACCGGTACGCAACCGTCAACACTACCGGCCGCCCCCGCACGAACAGAAATCAACCCCCGTAAAACCGGGAATCGTCCCCCATCACGACGACGGCACGGCCGGATCACCCCCGGCACAACCATGTGCCGGACGAGATCCGGCCGTGCCGGACGAGGGGTACGCACCCCGACGCGAACCGTCCCGGAGGACTAGCCGGCGTCGAAGTACGAGGTCTCGAGGTAGTCGTGCACCGCCTTGGCGTGGACGCGGAACGACCGGCCCACTCGGACGGCGGGCAGTTCGCCGCTGTGCACGAGACGGTAGACCGTCATCTTGGACACACGCATCAGCGAGGCGACCTCGGCGACGGTGAGGAACTGCGAGCCGGACGCCGTGCTGCTCACCGCGGCCGGCCTATCTCCTGGGGTCTCTGCAGGTGCCATGAAATTCTCATACCTCCGGAGCACGTGTCGCGGCCGCCGGCTTCCCCTCCGGCGGACATCAGACACGCACGTGCTTGGAGAAGCTTAGCGTGGCTGGTGTGAAAAAAGCGACGGGAGTGGCCAAGATTTGGGCGATTTGACGACTCTGACCACAACATACTGTGGTCGTCTGGATCTTGACCACTATTTGTGGGATTCGCCCGAAAGTGCCTCGAGGACCCTAACCCTCAAGGTCCACTCGACGTCCAGCCCGTGCGGAGACGTCGGCGGCGGCCTGGGTACCGGCATAGAAGGCGCCCCGGAACCCATGCGATTCGAGCTCACGGACGGCCGCTGCGGTGGTACCGCCCGGTGAGGTGACCGCGGCCCGCAGATCCACCGGCGACAGGCCGGAATCGCTGAGCAGGATGCCCGCACCGCGGATGGTCTGAACGGCCATCTCGGTGGCCTGCGCGCGGGTCAGGCCCAGTGAGACACCCGAATCGATCAGGGCCTCGGCCATCAGGAAGACATAGGCCGGTCCCGAACCGGACACGGCGGTGACCGCATCCATCTGCTTCTCCGGCACCACCGCGACGCGGCCGACCGACTCCAGCAGACGGGTGACCGCAGCGAGCTGTCCCTCGTCGACGTGGCGCCCCGCCGACACCGCGGACATGGCCTCGTTGACCAGCATCGGGGTGTTCGGCATGACCCGGATGACCGGTGATCCGGCCTGCAGCAGCTTCTCGCAGCGGGCCAGCGTGACGCCGGCGGCCAGGGACACGGTGACGCGCTCGGTGTCGGCGGTGTCGTCGGCGGTGGCCAGCTTGCGCAGCACCGGCTCGACGTCGTCGGGCTTGACCGCCAGGAACACGAACTGCGCGGACTCGGCCGCGACGACCACGTCGTCGGTGACCAGCACCCCGTATTCGTCGGCGATCTCGGCGGCCCGCGCCGGAACCCGCTCGACGACGACGAGGTCCTTGGTGGGTTTGCCCGATCCGATGAGTCCGGCGAGGAGTGCCTCACCGATCTTGCCGCCCCCGACGATGGCGATGCGTTCGGTCACGAGTGAACAGCCTTTCTGCTAAACGATGGTCTGCCTTGCACGGGCAAGGGTCCGGCCGGTCCACCGGCGATGCCGGTCACTTCGAATCGTGTTCGGCCGGGATCAGGGCGAGCTGCCGCGACTGCGCGACGACCGTCCCCGTCGAGTCCACCACGAGGTGGTCCTCCTCGAACATTCCGGGCCCGACCTCAGTGCTCGTCGCCACGAAACGCAGCCATCCGGGAGCCGGATCACGTCGGATGTAGGTGGTCAGCTGCACCGTCGGCGCCCAGCCGAACAGGGCGAGGTTCATCACCACCGGCGGCGAGATGTCACAGACCAGCACCGCGAAGTCGGCGTCGGGTTCGATCCCCTTGGGCCGGGTCCAGCCACGCACGACCGGCTCACCCCGTTCCCCGCGGACCACCGGGAAGGACTCGGCGTCGAGGACGAAGTCCAGCGCCTCACCGAGGTGGACGACCTTGCCGACCGGTGAGTCGTGCACATCGATACCGCCCGCGGGCGGGGTGACCGGGGTGTCGTCGAGCAGCGTCGGGGCCGAATGATGCGGGGTGCCGTGGTCGTGACGTGCCAGGGTCACCGACGACGACACCATGGTGCGGCCGTTCTGCGCGAGATCGACCCGCATCAGCGTCACCTGCCGGCCCCGCTTGCGCAGCGAGACGGTGAGGGTGACCTCGGCCGGGTCCGGGGCCGACAGGAAGTCGCTGGCGATGGCCACCGGCACGATGTCGGACCCGCCGGTCGACGCCTCCCCCGACGCGGCGGCGAAGTCGTCGCGAGCGCGGCGGGCCGCCCGCGCGACGATCATCTGCATCGACCCGCCGTGCACCTTGGGACCGATGGTGAACGCGGGATCGATGACCGCGGTGTAGGTGAGCTCGGGGAACTCGCCGTCGGTCCGGACCTCGCCGACCCGGGTCAGATCCAGCAGGGCGGTCAGCTTGTCGCTCATGTCACCTTCCGACGGCCATCGGGTCCGACCGGCCGTGTGTCCGGGCGGCCGGCCACCGGACTAGCCGGTGCGACTCGCCTCGCGTTTGAGATGCTGTCGCGCAAAATCTAGCGAACGGGCCAGCATGGCGCGCCGTTCGGGCTTGGTTCGCGCCGACGACGTGGTGACCTCGAGGACCACCGCACCGGCGAAGTCGCTCTGCGCGATCCGGCGGCACACCTCGGCGCACGGCTGCGACCCGTCGCCGGGGATGAGGTGTTCGTCGTGGGCTGCCCCCGAACCGTCGGCCAGGTGCAGATGCGACAGATTGCCCGCCATGCGCTCGTAGAGTCCGAGGGCGTCGGTGCCCGCGGTCGCCGAGTGCGACAGGTCGAGGGTGTAGTGGTCGTAGCCGTCGTCGGTGGGATCGATCGACTTGCCGAACGCCGACATCGACGCACCGGGACCGCCACCGCGGCGGACCATCCGCTGCGCCGAGCGCGCGCCCGCCCCGAACAGCCGGTCGGCCCGCATCGGGAACATGTTCTCCACCGCGACGGCCACACCGCTGGACTCCGACAGTTCACCGACGGTGTCGTCGAAGGCCTCGACGTACTCGCGCTGCCAGCGGAACGGCGGGTGGACGACGACGGTCGAGGCGCCGAGGATCTCGGCCGCCTCCGCCGAGCGGGCGAGTTTGCGGAGAGGATCACGGCCCCACACACGCTGCGAGATCAGCAGACACGGCGCATGCACCGACAACACCGGGACCTGATACCGCTCCGAGAGGTACTCGATGTGGCGGATGTCCTGGCTGACCGGGTCGCCCCAGACCATCAGCTCCACGCCGTCGTAGCCGAGTTCGGCGGCATAGCCGAAGGCGGCCTCGGTGTTCTGCGGATACACCGAGGCCGTCGACAACCCGATCGGGATGTCGGCGGCCATCGGATGTGCGCCGGAGAAGCTGCCGGGTGCGGTCACGTCGCCAGCAGGACGAGTGGACCGATGGTGACGATCAGTCCCACGGCGAGCGCCAGCAACGTGGTGATCAGGTCGTTGGACTTGCGCACCAGATGCGAGAACGTGACGATGCCGAAGATCACCAGCACCGCGAGCACCAGCGCGAAGTAGACGTTCCAGCGCCACAGCTCGGTGAAGCCCCAGAACAGGCCGACGCCGACCGCCAGACCGACAACGACCTCGGCGATCAGGGCCAGCCACGCCATCGCGGGCGACCGTTCGGTCTTCCCGGCCTTCTCTGCCTTCTCCGCCTTGGCGGCCTGCTTGGCCGCCTTGGCCTCGGCCCGCAGCTCGGCCTTGGACTTCGCCGGGGCGCCGGTCTCGGCGGCCGCTGCGGTCTCGGTGGCGGCGGCGGGTCCGGCATCGTCGGGCCGGTCGTCGTCGAGATCGGCGAGCGACATCAGTGCGGTGTCCTCGCCGGTGTCCTCGGCCGTCCCGGCGGCCGCCGTGTGCGGTGCCAGGGTGTCCGGTGCATCGGTGTCCGGTGCATCGGTGTCCGGTGCTGCGGTGTCCGGTGCTGTGACGGCTGCTGTGGTCTCGGTTGCTGTGGTGTCTGCGAACCCACTGTCCGGTGCCGCACCACCGGCGACGCCGGCACCGGTGTAGGTCTCGACGTTCTCGGCGAAGGCCGGGTCGTCGGACTCGACGGTGGTCCCGACCGAGGCGGTGCCGGCGAGGAGGCCGAGCGCGCCCGGCGCATCCGGCTCGGGTTCGGTGTCCGCCGGCTCCTCGGGGGCGTCGGTGACCGGTGGGATGGCGCTGGTGACCTCGGAGGCGTTCTCGGCCTCCGTGGCGGACGCCTCGGCAGCGGCGGCTCCGGCCGACTCCGCGGTGGAGTCGTCGCGGGCGACATCGGTGTCGGGAACAGTGGCCCACTCGGTGTCGGCCGAGTCGGTACCGGCCGGCTGCTCGGGGGTGGACTGCTCGGGGGTGGACTGCTCGGGGGTGGACTGCTCGGGGGCCGGGACAACCGGTTCGGCGGCCGGAACCGGGATCGGTGCAGCCGGTGCCGGCGTCCCGTTCTTGGCAGCGGACGCGCGTGACGGGGCGGCGTCGGCCTTCTTGCGCCGCGAGAACCAGCCCCGCTTCTTCTTGGGTTCCTCGTCCGGGACCTCGACGTCGGCGAAGTTGCGGTAGGCGTCGAAGTCGTCCATCACCTCACCGAAGCGGCCACCGTCGGCGGCGTCGTCGGCGTGCGGCGCGGTGTCGGCGACCACCGGGATGATCCCGGTGACCTCGTTCGACGACTCGTCGACTCCCTGATCGGCGGCAGGGACGGTGTCGAGCCGGTCGGCGACGTCACCGGAGTGGAAGTCGCGCGTGGGCGGTGGCGTGAATCCGGGCATCCCGCTGGCCGTGTACCCCGTGGTCGGCCGCGCGAACGGGGACGGAGCGGACTGGGGACGGGTGTCGGCGGTCCGACGCGCGACCGGGTCACCCGACCGCGGGAACGCGGTCGGCCCACCTGCGGCGGGTGTGCTCGAGCCGGTGGGTGCGCTCGGGGGTTCGGGTGCGCTCGGGGGTTCGGGTGCACCGGACGGGGTGGCGGACGGACCACTCGCCTGCTCGTCGGTGTCCTCGGGTCCGGTGGTGATCGCCGGGATCTCACCGGTCAGCTCCGACACCGAGACCGTGCCGGACCGACCGGCACGTCGACGTCCGCGCCCCTCACGTCCGCCCGATGACGTACTCGGCGCCTCGTCGTCGGACCGGGATCGCGCCAACAACTCGGACACCGAGATCGGCCGCGAGTCGGGCCCCGAATCTGGCTTCCCGGGATCATTCGCCATGGCTGTGCGCTCTCCGTCCTTCAGGTCGTGCCGGGGTGCCGCAGGCCACGTCAGCGTGCGTCTCTGCCCCCGCCGCTTCCGCTGCCCCCGCTGCCTGCGACCACCGGATCCGTCAGGTCGGCCGGCTCTGCGTCGAGGCGGCGAAGGATCACACCTTCGCGCAACGCCCACGGACAGATCTCCAGTGTATCGACACCGAGTGCCCGCATCGTCGCCTCGGCGACCAGCGCACCGGCCACGAGCTGTCCGGCGCGATCGGCGCTGACGCCTTCGAGCTCGGCACGGTCGGACCGGGTCATGCGGGAGATGAAGGCGATCAGCTGGCGCAGACCACTCGCGGTGAGGGTGCGCTTGACGCGCGGTCCGGCCCCGGACGGGGCGGCACCGGTCAGCCGCGCCAGGCTGCGGAAGGTCTTCGACGTGCCCACCGCGATATCCGGCTTGCCCGGCTCCAGCAGTTCCTTGGCGACGGGACGCAGCTCGGCGTCCAGCCAGTCGCGCAACACGCCGATCCGACGGCGGTCCGGCGGATCGTCGGGCAGCCAGTCGCGGGTCACCCGGCCCGCGCCGAACGGCACCGACAACGCCACATCGGGCTCCTCGTCGACACCGTTGGACATCTCCAGCGAGCCGCCACCGATGTCGAGGGCCAGGATGCGGCCGGCGGACCAGCCGTACCAGCGCCGCACGGCCAGCGACGTGAGGCGGGCCTCGTCGCGGCCGGACAGCACCTCCACATCCACACCGGTCTTGGCGGCCACGCGGGCCAGCACCGCGTCCGAGTTGGTGGCATCGCGCACCGCGGAGGTGGCGAACGCCATCATCTGCGAACACCCGGAGGTGGTGGCGATGTGGGTGAACTCGGCGATCGAGTCGACGAGGCGTTCGGCCGCCCCGTCGTCGAGCCGGCCCTTGCCGTCGATGTGCTCGGCCAGACGCAACACCGACTTGGTTGAACTCATCGGCGACGGATGACCGCCCCGATGTGCATCGACGACGAGCAGGTGGACCGTGTTGCTGCCCACGTCGAGGACTCCTAAGCGCACGGATACACGGTAATGCGTCGTCGGTTGCACACCTACGCATGGGTCCCCGCCGCCGACCACAGGTTCGGCGCCGGATCGGGCTACCGTTGTGGATGTGCCCTCATCTCGGACCGTCACGCGCATGAAGCCCGCGCCGGAAGTCGATCTCGACTTTCCGCGCGAATGGTATGAATTCGGCGATCCCGACGATCCCGACCACGTCGTCAAGGCCGACCTGACCTGGCTGCTCTCGCACTGGACGTGTGTCTTCGGGACACCCGCATGCCAGGGCATCGTGGAGGGCCGCGACGACGACGGCTGCTGCTCGCACGGCGCCTATCTGTCGGACAAGGACGACCGCAAACGCCTCGCCCACGGCGTGTCGATGCTGACCGAAAAGGACTGGCAGTTCTACAAGAAGGGCTCCGGCAAGGATCCGCTGGGCCCGCGCGGCTACCTCGTCGAGGACGAGTTGGAGGACGAGCCCGCCCTCAAGACACGTCGCCACAAGGGTGCCTGCATCTTCCTCAACCGCCCCGACTTCGAGCGCGGGCCGGGATGCGCCTTGCACGCCATGGCATTACGCAAGGGTCTGGAACCGCTGACGGTGAAACCCGATGTGTGCTGGCAGCTTCCGGTACGCCGCGAACAGGACTGGGTGGAGCGACCCGACGGCACCGAGGTGCTGCGCACCACCATCACCGAGTACGACCGACGCGGCTGGGGCGAGGGCGGCCACGACCTGAAGTGGTACTGCTCGGGATCACCGGATGCCCATGTCGGCGCCACCGCGGTGTGGCAGTCGTATGCGCCGGAACTGATCGAGCTGATCGGACAGGCCGCCTACGACGTCCTCGCCGACGCCTGCCGACGTCGAACCCAGCTGGGGCTCATCGCCGTTCACCCCGCGACCGCAGCGGCCACCACCCGCCGCGAGACCGACATCAAATACGAGCAACTCGACGACGAGTAGACGTCGTCGAGTTGCCCGGCCGGCAGCGGCCGGCCAGCTACACCGTCCCGATCGGCTCAGGGCTCGAACTTGTAGCCCAGGCCGCGGACGGTGACCAGATGCTTCGGCGATGCCGGATCGGGTTCGATCTTGGACCGCAGACGTTTCACGTGCACGTCGAGGGTCTTGGTGTCGCCCACATAGTCCGCACCCCACACCCGGTCGATCAGCTGACCGCGGGTGAGCACCCGGCCGGAATTGCGCAGCAGGTACTCCAGGAGATCGAACTCCTTGAGCGGCAAGGTGATCGGATCTCCGTTGACGGCCACGGTGTGCCGTTCGACGTCCATCCGCACCGGGCCGGCCTCGAGCACCGACATCGCGAGATCCTCGTCCATCGAGTCACCGCCGCGGCGTAGCACCGCGCGAATCCGCGCGATCAGCTCACGCGCCGAATACGGCTTGGTCACATAGTCGTCGGCACCGAGTTCGAGGCCCACCACCTTGTCGATCTCACTGTCGCGGGCGGTCACCATGATCACCGGCACACTGGAACGCGCCCGCAATGCCTTGCAGATCTCGGTCCCCGACATCCCGGGCAGCATGAGATCGAGCAGGACGATGTCTGGGCTGATGCGCTCGAACGTCGAGAGGGCCTGCGCGCCGTCGTTGACGACACTCGCCTCGAAACCCTCCTTGCGGAGGAGGAACGCCAGCGGGTCCGCCAACGATTCCTCGTCCTCGACGATCAGTACGTGCGTCACCTGTGAGACTCCTTAGCTTTCATGAGCTTTCATGCGATCTGCGTCTGTGCAGCGTTGTCGGTCCCCAGGTCCTGGGGGATCGACAGGGTGAAGGTGGAGCCGGTACCGGGCTGGCTCCACAGATTGATGTTGCCGTGATGGGTGGCCGCGACGTGCTTGACGATCGCCAGGCCCAGACCGGTGCCGCCGGTGTGCCGGGACCGCGCCTTGTCGACGCGGAAGAACCGCTCGAACACCCGCTGCTGGTCACTCGGCTGGATGCCGATCCCCCGGTCGGTCACCGCGATCGCCACCATCGGCACACCGTCGGCGACGGTCACGCGCCTGCTCAGCGACACCGTGGTGTTGGCCGGCGAGTACGCGATGGCGTTCACCAGCAGGTTGCTGAGCGCGGTGAGCAACAGCATCCGGTCGCCGTGCACGGAGATCCCGACCTTGTCGTCGCAGCGCAACGTGATCGCGGCGGCCTCCGCGTTGACCGCTGCCCCCTCGACGGCATCCTCGACCAGCTGGTCGACGTCGACCGCGGTGAACTCCGGGGTCTCACCGCCCTCGAGCCTCGACAGGGCGATCAGCTCGGAGACCATACGTCCCATCCGGCCGGCCTCGGCGACCACCCGGTGACCGAAGTGCCGCACCGAATCGGCGTCGTCGGCCGATTCGAGGAGGGCCTCGGCGAGCAGGCTGATCGCACCGACGGGGGTCTTGAGCTCGTGCGACACATTCGCGACGAAGTCGCGGCGGGTGGCCTCGACCCGGATGTTCTCGGTGTCGTCGGTGCCGTAGATGACGACGTACTCCTCGTCGTCCTGGGCGACCAGCCGGGCCAGACAGCGCACCGACTCGGCACCGCGCCGCGACGACCGGCCGGTGGCCAGGAAGCCGAGCGCCGAGATCGGCGGGACGAAGTCGAAACGCTCGTCCTCGTCGGTCTCGAGGACGGAGACGACCGCCCCCCAGACCGGGTCGGCGAGCAGCCTGTCGTTGACGATCCCCAGTTCGGTCGCCCGATGGTTGTACAGCACCACGTCGCGGTAGCTGTCGACGACGGCCACCCCCACCTCGGTGTGACGCACGATCAGGCTCAGCAGGCCCGCCTTGGTCATCCGGCCGTCGGCGGTGACCGGCGCGACGTCGGTCACCCGCAGGGCCGCGGCCTCGGAGACCTCGCGGGGACGATCGGCGGGCACGGGCGCATCGGTGCCGAACACCTCGGCGTCGGCCGGGGTGGGGGCGGAGACATCGGTCAACGCAGAGGGCTTCAACACGGCGGGCACCGATACGGAGGGGGTCGACACACTCGGGGTCGACACGCTCTGGGTCGACGCACTCGGGGCCTCACGGGGGGCATGCCGGGCGAGCCGACGATGCGCCGCCAACCGCGCGGTGCGGTCGCTACGCCCCAGGACGATTCCGAAGAGAAGCGCCAGGACGATCGCCGCGACGGCCGCAACAACGAATCCAGCGCTCACACTCGCAGCTTACGACCCCGGAAACGGCGAACACACTTTCGTCGCATTTATTCGACAGTTGTTCACGCACCGTTCGGCGGAAACCCGACATACGTCACAGCCCCCGCACCGAGACCGGAACGAGGCCGCAACCCATCGTCACGTGACCACCCATCGGCGACCCGCGGCGTCGGAAACCCCCTACTGGGGTACCGCGACCGCCATGTCGGCGTACTCGGGATTCCGCTCGATGAACCGCTGCACGTAGGAGCAGACCGGCACGACCTGCTTCCCACTGCCGCGGATGTCGTCGAGTACCGCCCGGACGAGCTGCCCCGCATAACCGCGCCCGGAGTAGTGCTCCGGGATCACGGTATGCGTCAGCACGACCTGGTAGGTCTCGGAGACGTAGTCGACATAGCCGACCGTCTCGTCACCCCCCATGCCGTCGGGGTCGGTACTCAGAATCGCCTCGTAGCGTTCCCGTGCAGGCGAATGCACGATACGCAGTGTCCCCACATCTGCCATGGACCCAATGTAGCGCGGGTCACACAATCGCCGCCATGACAATTGTGTTACGGCTCACGAAAAGGGCTACTTCTGCCCCTGCGCGGCGACCGCGGCGGCACCTGCGGCAGCCGCCTCGGGGTCGAGGTAGGTCCCGCCCGGGTTGAGCGGCTTGAGATCGCCGTCCAGGTCGTAGCGCAGCGGGTTCCCGGTCGGGATGTTCAGCCCGGCGATGTCGGCGTCGGAGATCCCGTCGAGGTACTTGACCAGCGCACGCAGCGAGTTGCCGTGTGCGGCGACGAGCACGGTCTTGCCGGCCCGCAGATCGGCGGCGATGACCTCTTCGAAGTAGGGCACCAGACGCACGACGACGTCCTGCAGACATTCGGTCAGCGGCACCTCGGCCAGATCGGCGTACCGCGGGTCACCGGTCTGGCTGTACCGGCTGTCGGCCTCGATCGCCGGCGGCGGGGTGTCGTAGCTACGACGCCACAGCATGAACTGCTCCTGGCCGTACTTCTCCAGGGTGTCGGCCTTGTTCAGCCCCTGCAGCGCACCGTAGTGACGCTCGTTGAGACGCCAGTCGCGGGTCACCGGGATCCAGTGACGGTCGGCGGTGTCGAGGGCGATCTGTGCGGTCGAGATCGCCCGGCGCAGCAGCGAGGTGTAGAGGATGTCGGGAAGCACGTCGTGCTCGACGAGCAACTGCCCGGCGCGCACCGCCTCGGCCTTGCCCTTGTCGGTGAGGGCCACGTCGACCCAGCCGGTGAACTGGTTGGACGCGTTCCACTCGCTCTCGCCGTGACGCATCAGGATGAGGGTGCCGTTGCTCATGCGTGCCAGTTTCTCACAGCGGTGCCCCACGCTCGCGTCATGTCCGGACCGCCGGGGCACGTCACCCCGCCGACGCCGATGGCCGGCACCCCCGGAAACGGGTACCGGCCATCGGTGTGGACTGCGAACTACTTGCGGAGATCCTTGCGCAGGATCTTGCCCGAGGCCGACTTCGGGATGGCCTCGATGAACTCCACCACGCGAACCTTCTTGTACGGGGCCACCTTTGCCGCGACGAACTCCATCACCTCGGCCTCGTCGAGCTCGGTCCCGGGCTGCTTGACGACGAACGCCTTCGGGATCTCCTCGCCGTCGGCGTCGGTGGTGCCGACGACCGCGGTGTCGGCGATCTTCGGGTGGGTCAGCAGCAGGGCCTCGAGCTCGGCGGGCGGCACCTGGTAACCCTTGTACTTGATCAGCTCCTTGAGCCGGTCGACGATGTAGATACACCCGGTCGGGTCGGCCTGCGCCATGTCGCCGGTGTGCAGGAAGCCGTCGGCGTCGATGGTCTCGGCGGTGGCCGAGTCGTTGTTGAGGTAACCGGCCATCACGTTGGGGCCCTTGATCCACAGCTCGCCGGGCTCCGACAGTCCCTCGGCCGGCAGCGCGATCTCCTCACCGGTGGCCGGATCGACGATCTTGTTCTCGGAGTTGGGCACGGCCCAGCCGGTCGACGACAGCGGCGGCTTCGGGAGACCGAGCACGGCCATGTCCACCGGGATCAGGTGGCTGACCGGCGACAGCTCGCTCATGCCGTAACCCTGCAGCATGTTGACGTCGAGGCGGGCGCCGACGGCCTTGCCGAGTTCGTCGTCGAGCGGGGCGGCACCGGACATGATGGTCTGCAGCGAGGAGAGGTCGTAGTTCTCCACCACCGGATGCTTGGCGAGTGCCACGGCCACCGGCGGGGCGATGAAAGCGTAGGTGACACGGTGGTTCTGGATGTTCTCCAGGAACTCGACCAGGTCGAAGCGCGGCATCACCACCAGGCTCGCGCGGGCCTTGAGTGCGGCGTTGAGCAGCACGGTCATCCCGTAGATGTGGAAGAACGGCAGCACGGCGACGATGACGTCGTCGGCGCCCATGCCCTGCAGCGGGCGGATCTGCGCCACATTCGACACCAGGTTGGCGTGGGTGAGCATGACGCCCTTGGGATTTCCGGTGGTCCCGGAACTGTAGGGCAGTACCGCGAGATGGGTGGCCGGATCGAAGGAGACCGCCGGCGCCGGCAGGTTGGGGCCGAGCAGGTCGACGGCGTTGGGGTGCCCCGACGCCTCGAGGCCCTCACCGTCGAGGACGACGACGTTCTCCGCGGCGATCCCGACCTCGGCGGCCGCCTCGATGGCCTGCGGGGCCAGCGCCGAGATGGTGACCAGCAGCGTGGCCTTCGAGTCACGCAGCTGCTTGGCGATCTCACGTGCGGTGAACAGCGCGTTGAGCGTGGTGGCGGTGGCGCCCGCCCGCAGGATGCCGTGGAAGACCGTCGCGAACGCCGGGATATTCGGCGACAGCAGACCCACCACGTCGCCCACACCGATGCCCCGTGCAGCCAAAGCACCTGCGGCAGCGTCGATCTGACCGATCAGCTGACGATAGGTGGTCTTGGTGTCGGACTTCGGGTCGACCAGTGCGATGCGCTCGAGATCTCCCTCGGCGATATCGCCGAACAAGAAGTCGTACACGCTCACATCGGGGATCTCGACATCGGCAAACGGACTCGTGAAGCTCATGGCATCTCCATCGGCGGTGCGGAATGTGGGGCAATCCTAACAACACCAACTGTCGAGATGTGACGGCAGACTCAGCCCGGTTCGTCCTGTTCGCCCGCCCTGGTCAGAGCCGACTCGGCGGCACCGGTCCCCTCGGCCAGAGGCGCGATCTCCGGCAGCGTCTCGGCGTCGACGAGATGCTCGAAGGCCAGCAGGTTGCGCAGCGATTCCCCGCGTGCGACACGCCAGGCCCACTCGCGTCGGATGGCCGTGATGAAGCCGATCTCGAGGAGTTTGTTGAAGTCGGTGTCGGCGGCCTCGAGGACCTGCCCCAGGACCCGGTCGACCTCGTCGTGGGTGAGCGCATCCCCGGAGATCCGGCCGACGAGATAGATGTCGCCGATGTTGTCGATCGTGTAGGCCACACCGTAGAGGCGACGATTGCGCTTGAGCAGGAAGCGGTAGACCGCCTCGTGGTTCTCGTCCGGCCTGCGGCACACGAAGGCCTCCACCCGCACGCCGTGTTCCCCGGCGGTGAGCAGCACCGTGGTCTTCAGTTTGGTCTCGCCGGGCAGCTCGACGATGATGTGCTCGGCCTGCGCTCCCCCGGAACTCTTTCGGGTATAAGGGATCTCACGCTCGGTGAGCACCTTCTCGAGAACGTCGACGTTGTCGGTGTAACCCATCAGCATCCTTTCGACGAGCGGCACCGGGGCGCGATGAGCACCTCGGACACCGTTGACTCACAGTCCGGTTCGTGACCTGCGCCGGCGCCAGCGGCGGGTGGCGCGCAGCAGTTGCGGACCCACCGCCACCCGCAGGGAGGCGGTGTCGGCGAAGGAGTCCATCGCCCGCGCATAGCTGGCGAGCAGGGCGTCGGTGGTGTGTTCCCAGGAGAACTGGGCGGCATGGTCACGGGCACCGCGGCCGAGGACGGCCAGCTGTTCCGGATCGGAGAGCATCTTGTCCAGCGCCGTGGTCCAGTCGGCGATCTGGTGACCGTCGACCAGCATGCCCGACCGGCCGTCGGCGACGGCCACGCCGAGCCCGCCGACCCGCGCGGCCAGGACCGGCACCCCGCAGGCCTGCGCCTCCACCGCTACCAACCCGAAACTCTCCGAATAACTGGGCACGGCAACGAGATCCGAGGCACGGTACACCTGGGCCAGGCGGGTCGACGGCTGCGGCGGCAAGAAGGTGACGGCGTCGGAGATGCCGAGCCCGGCGGCGAGATCGATGAGGGCCGTGGGCTTCTCCAGACCGCTGCCCGACGGACCGCCGACGATCAGCAGCCGCACCGGCGTCCGCCCGGCCTCCCGGAATCGTTCGATCAGCGGCGCGGCCGCACGGATGAGCACGTCGGGGGCCTTGAGCGGCTGGATCCGACCGACGAAGGTGACCAGGGTGGCATCGGGGTCGAGGCCGAGTTCGGCACGCGCCGCGGCCCGCGAACCCGGTGTGTAGCAATCGAGATCGGCGCCGGGGGTCACCACGTCGATCCGCCCCGGGTCGGCACCGTACATGCCGGTGAGCTCACCGGCCTCGGTGTCGGTGTTGGCGACGAGGCGGTCGGCCTCGGCGATCACCTGCTGCTCCCCGATCACCCGCAGACGCGGTTCGGCCGAATCCCCCTCTGCCAGTGAGGCGTTCTTGACCGCGGCGAGGGTGTGGGCGGTGTGGACCAGCGGTACACCCCAGCGTTCGCGGGCGAGCCAGCCCACCTGCCCCGACAGCCAGTAGTGCGAGTGGATCAGGTCGTAGTAGCCGGGGCGCTGCATCGCCTCGGCGCGCATCACCCCCGCGGTGAAGGCGCACAGCTGTGCGGGCAGGTCCCGCTTGTCGAGTCCCTCGAACGGACCGGCGACGACGTGCCGGACGGTGATGCCGTCGGCGGCGCCCACCGCGGGGGCGTCCCCCGAGGAGGTGGCCCGGGTGAAGATCTCCACCTTCACCCCACGACGGGCCAGACGCTGGGCGGTCTGCCAGACGTACACGTTGAGCCCGCCGGCGTCGCCGGTGCCCGGCTGCGCCAACGGGGAGGTGTGCACCGAGATCAGTGCGATCCGCCGCGGCCGGGGCAAACTCATCCCTCCAGCTTAGAGAACCCGGGTCCATGAGGTCATGCCAGGCGGCATGATCGGCACATGGACACCGATCGGCAGACCCCCCGGTTCGGCCTGCGCTCCGGATCCGGATGGGCGGACCCGTTCGGGATGTACGCGCGGTTGCGGCGGGAGTCCCCGGTGCACCACGTCTCACCTGGCCCGACACCCGCCGACGACTACTGGGTGCTGACCCGCTACGCCGACGTCGCCGATGCCGCCACCGACCCCGCGACGTTCTCGTCGGCGGCCGGGCTGACCGTGACCTACGGCGAACTCGAGGCGATCGGCATGGTCGACAACCCGCCGCTGGTGATGCAGGACCCGCCGGTGCACACGGCGTTCCGGTCGCTGGTGGCGCGCGGGTTCACCCCGCGGCAGGTCACCTCACTGGAACCGCAGGTGCACGAGTTCGTCGCCGACCGTCTCGATCGGCTCGCCGAGGCCGTCCGCGGCACCGACGGCCCGATCGACGTGGTCGGCGAACTGCTCAAACCGCTGCCCAGCATGATCGTGGCGCACTACCTCGGCGTGCCGGAGGCCGATCGCACCCACTTCGACGAGTGGACGTCGGCGATCGTGGGTGCGGTGGGCCCGACCGCCACAACCGACAGCACGGCAACAGACAGCACAGAAACCGACGCCGAGGCCGTGCGCGCCTCGGCCGGGGCCGCGACCGGTGAACTGCTGGCCTACTTCGCCGATCTGATCGCCCGCCGGCGCATCGAGCCGGGTGACGACACGGTGTCGGCGCTGGTGGCGGCGGGCCGCGCCGACGACGACGCGGGTCTGGTGTCGATCCTGGCGTTCGTGTTCACCATGATCGCCGGCGGCAACGACACCACCACAGGGCTGCTCGGCGGGAGCCTGGAGCTGCTGGCCGCCGCCCCCGACCAGCGCGCACGGCTGGTCGCCGAGCCGGATCTGATCCCCGATGCGCTCGAGGAACTGCTGCGCCTGACCTCGCCGGTCCAGGGCCTGGCACGCACGACGACCCGGCCGGTGGCCTACCCCGATGTGGGCGTCGAGATCCCGGCCGGGGTCAAGGTGCTGCTCTGCTACGGCGCGGCCAACCGCGATCCCGAGGTCTTCGGCCCCGACGCCGACGCCCTCGACATCACCCGCCGGCCGCGCCGAATCCTCACCTTCGGCCGCGGTGACCATCACTGCCTGGGGGCTGCGGCAGCACGGATGGCGGGGCGGATCGCCCTCACCGAACTCCTCGCCCGCTTCCCGGACTTCGACGTCGATCCCGACGGGATCATCTGGGCAGCAGGCAATTACGTGCGTCGACCGGCCTACGTCCCGTTCCGTCCGTAGCCTCGCGCGCTCGCGCGACCGCCGAGCGGGACGGCGTCGGCGGATCCGTGTTCGCATCGTCGGTACCGATCCCCTACACTTCATTCGGTAACGATTGTCATTTGCGTGAACGGAGTGGACACATGAGGCGTGCCCTTGTCGTCGGAGCCGGCCTGCTCAGCGCGGCCGCGCTGGCACTGACCGGCTGTTCGGGGGATTCCGGCAGCGGTTCGGACGGCACACCCACCGTCGTCACGTCCACCAACGTCTGGGGTTCGGTGGCCTCGGCCGTCGCCGGCGACCACGCCACCGTGACCGCCCTCTACACCAACGCCGACGGCGATCCGCACGAGTTCGAGCCGTCGGCATCCGACACCGCCAAGGTGGTCGACGCCTCGGTGGTCGTGATGAACGGCGGCCACTACGACGAGTACATGGAACGGGCCACCGCCAACTCCGATGCCACCGTGATCAACGCCTTCGACCTGCTCGCCGGCGACCACCACGACCACGAGACGGGCGCCGACGCCGACTCCGGTCACGACCACGGCGACCAGAACGAGCACGTCTTCTACGACCTCGCCGTCGTCGCGCAGGTCGCCGACGCACTCGCCGACGCACTCGCCGACAAGGACTCCGCGAACGCGGCCGCCTACCACGCCAACGCCGAGCGTTTCACCGGTCAGATCACCGGCCTGCGCACCCAGCTCGCCGACATCAAGAAGGCCCACGACGGCACCGAGGTGGCCCAGACCGAACCGCTCGCCGGATACCTGCTCACCGAGGCCGGCCTGGTGGACATCGCACCGGCCGGATTCACCTCGGCCGTCGAGGAGGGCCAGTCGCCGTCGGCCGCCGACCGCGCCGCCCTGCAGGATCTGCTGACCTCACGGACCGCCAAGGTATTCATCTACAACACCCAGGCCGTCGACCCGGTGACCGAGGCATTGCTCACCGTCGCACAGAATGCGAAGGTACCGGTGGTGAAGTTCACCGAGACCCTGCCCGACGGGGTCACCGACTACATCGCATGGCAGCAGGGCCAGATCACCGCACTGGCCGACGCACTGAACACACCACCGGCGTAGTCGGCACCGGAAACCCGCCCCACCGCGGTCCGCACCCGGACCCGCCCACCCCAGCCCGGCCGGTGACACGGCCGCCCGAGAAGACAAGCAGCCCATGAGTACCGCGCACGTTGCGACGTTCTCGCACGCCACCCTCGCCTTCGGCGACAGGGTGCTGTGGAACGACCTCGACCTGACCATCGAGGCGGGCGAATTCGTCGCGGTCCTCGGCCCCAACGGCTCCGGCAAGACATCGTTCCTGCGCACCCTGCTCGGCCAGTACCGGCTGTCCGCCGGGGACATGACGGTGACCGAGGCCGTCGGGTACATCCCCCAGCAGCACGCCGCCGACGCCGACACCATGGCCCTGCGTGGCCGTGACCTCGTCGGCTTCGGCGTCGACGGGGCACGCTGGGGAATCGGGCTGCGCGGGTATGCCACCCGACGCCGCAAGGTCGACGCCGCACTCGCCGAGGTCGGGGCATCCGCCTTCGCCGACGCCCCGGTCGGCGTGCTCTCCGGCGGCGAACAGCAGCGTCTGCGGGTGGCGCAGGCCCTCACCGGCAATCCCGAACTGCTGCTCTGCGACGAACCGCTCGCCAGCCTCGACCCGGCCAGCCAGGAGCGCGTCGTCGAACTCATCGACCGCCGGCGCCGCACCGCGGGCACGGCCGTCGTGCTGGTCACCCACGAGATCAACCCGGTGATGCCCTACGTCGACCGGGTGCTGTACCTGGTCGGCGGCCGGTTCCTGGCCGGTCCGCCCGACGAGGTGATGACCACCGACACCCTGTCGGAGCTGTACGGCAGCCACGTCGAGGTGGTCCGCGTCAACGGCCGCCTGCTGGTGGTCGGCGGCGAGGAGGGCACCGCCCATTGTTCGGGACCCGAGGAGCTTGATCACCCGTGACGACCACTCCGCTCGCGGCCGCCGCCGACATCACCATCAGCGACTTCTGGAACTTCTCCGAGACCATCCGGCTCCTGGGCTACGACTTCGTCTGGCAGGCCCTGCTCGCCCTCGCGCTGCTCGGCCTGCTGTCGGGTGTGCTCGCGCCGATGATCGTGGCGCGACAGATGTCCTTCGCCGTCCACGGTGCGAGCGAACTGTCGGTGACGGGTGCGGCCGCCGCCCTGCTGATCGGATTCAGCGTCAACGTCGGCGGCGTGATCGGCGCGGTGATCGCGGCCGCGGTGTTCGGCATCATGGGCAACCGCGCCCGTGAACGCGACTCGGTGATCGGCGTGGTGATGGCCTTCGGCCTGGGTCTCGGCGTGCTGTTCCTCGCACTGTACGGACGCATCGGAACCGGATTCGCGCTGCTCACCGGTCAGGTGGTCAGCGTCGGCGTGCAGGGTCTGACGGCGATCGCGATCACCACCGCGGTGGTGTTGGTGGTGCTCGCGGTGATCTACCGGCCGCTGCTGTTCGCCTCACTCGATCCGCGCGTCGCCGAGGCCAACGGGGTCCCGATGCGGCTGATGTCGGTGGTGTTCGCGATCCTGATCGGGCTCGCCGCGGCTCAGGGGGTGCAGATCATCGGCGCCCTGCTGGTGATGTCGCTGATGATCACCCCGGGTGCCGCCGCGGCCCGGCTGTCGGCGAACCCGAACGTGGTGATCGGGCTGTCGGTGATCTTCGCCGAGGTCGCCGCGATCGGTGGCCTGCTCCTGTCGCTCGCCCCGCAACTGCCGGTGTCGGTGTTCGTCACCACCATCTCGTTCATCATCTACCTGATCTGCCGCTGGATCGGTCGGCGCCGGACGCACGCGACCCGCGCCTGAGCGGACGGCCGACCCGACCCACAGAGCACCACCTGGGCAAGCACCACCTGGGCCCCTGGACGTGGCCACCACCTCCGGGACTACTCCTCAGGTCCGCCGGGATTGCAGCGGGAGGCGGCCATCTCCTGCTGGGTGACGACCGGCCGGCGCGGTTCGAGATTCCAGCTCGGCTTGTCCGGGGCGACCAGTCGCGCATAGGTCCAGTGGCAGTCGAACTGGGCACGCATCCCCGGGGTGTCGGCGCCGGGATCGGCGGCGAGTACCTCGGCCCACGCGACATCGGCCCCGTCCGCCGAGTAGGTCTTGCGCCCGGCGGGCGTCGGGTGGACCTGCAGACTCGGACCCACCGCAGTCTGGACCCACTCCACGTGATCGACATACGGCGGCGGATGGGCGGCGTCGGTCGCCGGGACCGCGCCGGTGGCGGCCCCGGACGTGTCGCCGGTCGACGTCACGGTGGTGGCGGTCGTCACCGCGCCCGGGGGCGCACCGGTCGACGAGGCATCGGTCGGCGCCGCATCGTCACCGCAGGCGACGACACCGAGCGCGATACCCAGCGCGACCACCGGCGACATGATCTGTGCCCGGGCTGCGGTCCGGCGAGGACATCGCTCTGCGTTCACCCCGCCACGATAGCCAGACCGGGTAACGTTCGGCGGGTGCCGCGACCCGCCCCCATGATCCGCATCGTGATCACCCTGATCGCGATCGTCGTGGTCGCCGCGTGCACGCCACCGGAACCGGTGCAGACATCCCCCTCCGCTCCCCCGACACACGTGTACGGGGGCCGGGTGGCCACCACCCCCTCCGGACTGGTCCTCGACGGGAAACCCTGGTGGCCTTCGGGTTTCAACGCCTATCAACTCGGCACCGACTGGTCGTCGAATCTCGGATGCGGCGCCGAGGTCGATCTGGATCGCTACTTCGACCAGGTCCCCCGCGGCAGCCTCACCCGTTTCAATCTGTTCTCCTCGCTGGCCACGTCACGCGAGACCGGGCGCCTCGACTTCTCGCGCTTCGACGCGGTGTTCGCCGCGGCCACACGCCACGACCGGATGGTGCTACCGGTGCTGACCGGGTCGAACGGGGCATGCGAGGACGAGCGGTACAAGGACCGCAGCTGGTACGTGGACGGCTGGAAGCGGGACGAGGGGCCCGCGGGCCTCACCTTCGAGCGCTGGATGATGATCGCTGTCCAGCGGTGGGGAGGCGAACGCTCCCTGGCGGGGTGGGAGATCGTCGGCGAACCGGAGGTCGGGGTCTGTGGCGCCGCGGGCTGCGACTGGCGGCACCGAACCTGCCCCGCCGGCGCGGCCGCCGTGCTCCGAACCTTCTTCGACACCATCGGGACCGAACTGACCGCGATCGACGCCCGACACCCGATCTTCGCCGGCACCACCGGGGGCGACCAGTGCGGCATCGCCGGCGGCGACATGCTGACCGTCGGGGCGTCCCCGCACATCGACATTCTCGACTTCCATGACTATCGCGACGCCGAGGGCGTCCCTCCGGCGGACAGTTCACTGCCGGCCCGTCTGGCACAGGCCCACGAACTCGGCAAACCGCTGATCGTCAACGAACTCGGCATCAAGGCGGGGTCGTGCCTGTCGCTTCCCGCACGGGCGGCGTCGTTCCGCTCTCGGATCGACGCCAACCGGGCCGCCGGGGCCGCCGGAACCCTGCTCTGGGCGTTCGTCCCCGATCCCCGCCCCGGTGAGTGCACCTACGACATCGGCTTCGACGATCCGGCATGGGCCGTCGTCGCCGAGGTGGTGGACTGAGCGCGACCCGATCGACGGGCGGGTCCGGTCAGGTCCCGATCACCCGGTAGATCCGCCAATCCGGCAAGTCCGCGCCCTGGTTGCGCGCGATCAGGGCGAGAACCGAGATCTGCGCCCCGTTCTCGTACAGCGTCGGGTACCGCTGGTTCAGCGCGTCGGACTCCCCCCGCCCCGATCGCGGGACCGTCAGCATGAACTGCACCCCGTGGTCGACCGGATCGTTGAGCACCGCGGTGAAATCGCTGTCCGAAGGGATCACGAACTGCTTCGGGTGGGTGGATTGCACGACCACGGCGAAGCCGTAGACGGTGTCGACCAGGACGCTGCCCTCGGGCAGCCCCAATCGATCCAGATACCGCGCGAGGTCACGCTCGGTGGAGAACGACCGGACGATCTTCCGCTCGTCGAGGTACTTCTCCGAGACCGAGTCGGGCCGTGGCCACACCACCGAACCCACCGCGAACTCCTGCGGCGCGTACTTCGGCGAGGTCATGCCGTAGGCGGTGACCGGCACCGACACCGCCATCACCACCACCGCGGTCGACGCCGCCACCACCGTCCGCGTTCGCGTGCGGCGGCGGGGGCGCAGCGGCGAGGTGACCGCATGCGGGCCGGGTCGGCGGACCGGTGGATGACGCCGTGCGGGAACCGACATCACCGCCACCACCGCCGCCAGCAGCACCACGGTCATGTAGAAGCGGAGGAACCCGAACGTCGATCCCCGCATATAGCTGATCACCTGGAAGGCCAGCACCGCACCGATCATCAACAGCGCGGGTAGCAGCGGGTACACACGCCGCCAGCGCAGCCGCAGCGCGATGACGACGACCGTGAGCAACGGCAACAGCGGCGCCAGGATGGCGAGCTCGATCATCGAGAAGCGCAGTGCCTCGGCGGTTCCCGACGACCCGCTACCCCCCGACTGCTCGATGATGGCGGCATTGCCGTACTCCGAGGTGAACTGCGCGAAGGCGTCCCCGGTGATCAGCCACCCGGCGAAGGCCCACCCGACGAACGCCAGCGCGGCCGGGGACACCACCAGCACCACGTCGAGCGCGGTCCGCCACATGCGGTCGCGGCGAAGGGCCGGTGCACGCCGGTCACGGCGGTAGGTGACCCAGGCCACCAGACCGCCGGCGGCCAGCACCGCGGCACCGCCGTCGTAGCGGGTGAGATACGAAAACGCCAGGGCGACACCGGCAACCGTCAGATCGTGCACGTCATCGGTGTCCACCCATCGCATCAGGCGACGGGACGCCAGCGCGATGAAGAACAGGTAGGGCGCCTCGCTCATCCCGTTCGCCGCGTACAGCACGACCATCGGGTTGAGCGCGAAGCAGGCCACGGCCAGCGTCGACACCGTCCGGTTCAGTCCGCGATCGCGAGCGATGCCCGCCACCTGCACGACGGCGGCGGTCATGAACACCGACGACATGATCACCGCCGAGACCGCGGCGGTGGTCATCTCGGGAATCCAAGGGGTCAACGCGGTCAGCGGCAACTGCACGATCACGGTGAGCGGGGTGAAGATGAACCCGATCGCCGCCAGGTGGGGATTGCGGCTGAACAACACGCTCTGGGCCGACTGCACACGCGACAACGCGTCACCGAAGTAGAAGTGCGCCACCAGCGCGAGGTACAGACCCACCGCCAGATAGAGCAGCCAGAGCGCCGCGAAGAGGACGATCCGGCGTCGGCGGGTCACCGCTGCGCCCCCGAGCCGGCAACCGACTCCTCGGCGTCACCGGTGGCCGTCGCGGACGCGGCACTCGTCGATAGGCCGTGAAAGGTCTTCTCCCAGTATGAGGGATTGACCAGGATCTGCCACATCCCCTTGATCGAGGCAATACTCATGAGCACCCAATACGCGGGTACCAGAAGCGCTGCGACAAGGAGATCAGGGCGGCCGTCCTCGCGGATCGCCATCAGATTCATGTACAGCGCGGCGCCGTTTCCGAACACCAGGGACAGTCCCGCCAGGTAGTAGATCGGCCCCGGGAACAGTTCGGCGACCACCGGCGGCTGGCCGGCGATCCACACCAGCAGGACCAGCCAGAACACCATGTTCATCGCGGCGATCAGCGGGGTACCCGCGATCAACAGCGTGAAGCGCACCCAGGCCACCGGGCCCAGGATGCGCCACAGCGCCAGTGGCCGGCGCATGTGGACCAGCCAGGTCTGCATGTAGCCCTTGTACCAACGTGAGCGCTGCCGTACCCAGTTGATCGCGTCGACGTTGGCCTCCTCCATGGTGACCGAGTCGAGCACGACGGTGCGGTAGCCGTGGTCGGAGATCCGCACACCGAGATCGGCGTCCTCGGTGACGTTGAACGGGTCCCATGCCCCGATGGCGTCGAGGACGTCCCGTCGGAAGTGGTTGGAGGTGCCACCCAGGGGAATCGGGGCACGGCTGACCATCATGCCGGGCAGCAGGAAGCCGAACCAGATGCCGTAGTCGGCGGTGAACCATCGGGTGAGCAGATTGTCGTGGGCGTTGTGGAAGCTGAGCTTTCCCTGGACACAGACCACCGTCTCGTCGCCGACATTGTCGAAAACCCATACAGCCCTACGCAATTGAAGCGGATCGGGCTTGTCCTCGGCATCGAAGATGGTGACGATGTCGCCGGTGGCGAAGTGTAGTCCGTAGTTGCACGCCTTCGGTTTGGTCCGCGGCTGGGCGGGCGGGGTGAGGACCACGGTGACCACCCCGCCCTCGTCCTCCATCGCCCGGGCGGCGACGATGGTCGGCTCGTCGTCCTCCTCCAGCAGCAGGAGCACCTGCAGCTTGTCGCGCGGATACTCCAGCGACTCGACCGCCTCGATCAGATCGCCGACCACCTCGGGTTCACCGTAGGCAGGGACCAGCACCGTGTAGTAGGGCAGTTCGCTGTCGGGAATGGCGCGCGCCTGGTCGTCGGTCACCGAGATGGCACCGTTGACCAGTCCCCGCCGAAAGATGACGAGCCGGTCGAGCAGGCTCACCACGTAACCGAGGGTGGCGATCGAGACCAGGGTGGCCGTGGTGGGGACGGTGAAGAACACGAGCAGCACCGCGAGCACGACGAGGATCGCGATCCCGCCCACCTTCTGCGGCCGATTGAACGCCACCGACGCGCTCATGTCCGCATCCGCCTCCCGCAGCCGCTCCACCGCATCGTGCAGCGCCACCGCCCGATACTCCTCGTCCACGAGGAGTTCCCGGATCGGCCGGCCGCCACCCGGTCGGTGGCCGACCGGCCTCACGCGCCACCTCCGGCCCGCTCGACCTGGGCGTTGACCAGTTCGGTGGCCAGCAACGTCAGCAGCCCACGGTCCTTGTAGGCCGGGTCGGTGTCGGCGATCGAGGCGTTGCCGCGGAAGAACACGGTCATCATGGTGTTCAGGTTCTGTCCGATCGTGATCCGCGGCGGCGGGAACTGGGCGTCGGGTTCATGGTTGTCGACCGCCCACAGGATGATCTGTTGGGTGCGCGCACCGTTGTTCCACCACCAGGACAGCACGGTGTAGGTGAGATATCGCTCGTCGTCGACGACGCTCCACACCCACGACCGCACGCCGTGCGGCAACGGCACCTCCACCGCCGGCCCGAACCGGTCACCGACGAGGTTGTAGCGGAAAATGTACGGGTACACCTCCAGCGCGAGCGGTCGCGCGGCGTCGACCGAGTCGACCATCACCCGGCGGGTTCGGGCGTCCTTGTCGAACGCGGTGCTCCCCACCTTCTGGACCAGCAACTGCCGGTAGAGGACCGACGTCGTCCCGTAGAGTCGTCGGACCCACTCGTATCGCTGCTCGGACGCCTGGCGCCAGCCGGCGGGCACCACCAGAGGCTTCCCGATCGCCATACCGGGGATGGTCGCGCTGGGCCAGGTACCCACCTGCGGCAACGGCACGAACGCCGTCAGGACCGTCGCCGACACCAGGAGCAGCGCCGGCCGCCCGACCCGCCGCAGGGTCGGGTCCAGCAGCGGCCGCCCCATCGGACTCCAGGAGCGCCCGGGCCTACGCCGATAGTCGACGTACATCACGCTGAACGCGACCGCCGCACAGAGAAGCGCCGGGATCGTGGCCACCAGGACCAGGCGACGGATGTCGAGGACCACATACATCGTGACGATCGCCAGCGATCCCACCAGCGCGGCCAGGCCTGCACCGATCAGCCCACGACGGACCGTACGTCCGGTCGCGACCGCGGTGGCCGCGGCGGCGATCAGCACCATCAGGAAAGCCGCTCCGAGCGCTCCCCGGCCAACCGACAGGATCAGCACCCGCAGCGGGATCGGCCAGATCATCAGCAGCACCAGCCAGGCCCACCGATAGCGCGACACCGGGCGCAGCCCGAACAACAGGATCGCCGCACCGAGGACGAACAACCACATGCTGAGCAGATCCATGTGGACCGTCAGGTAGGCCTGCGAGTACCGCGGGTTGACCATCACCTCCACGGCGAGCGCGATGAACAGCACGATGCCGCCGACGATGACGTCGGTCTGCCGGTCGTAGATGGGCGGTTCGTCGTGACGCCGCAACGCGGTGCCGGCCGCCGCCATCCCCGCGAGAAGCACCACCACGGGGACGATGACGATCAGGGTCTGCGCCCCGATCTCGGTGGCCAGCGCCGCCAGCGTCCGCCAGAACGCCACCGCGGTGGTCCCGATCAGCGCGACCCACCGCATGGTGATCGTCCATGCCGGTGTGCCCCAGGGCCGACGGCGCCGACGCACCGCCGTCGTCGTCGGCCGGGGTTCGGTGACCGTCATCGCGACACCATCAACCGCGGGGAGTGGTTCGCCGGCGCAGGCGGACGAGAAGGATCACGACGGCTGCCACGATCATCGCTCCCACGATCACCCCGACCACCACCGCGGTCGCGGCGCCGATGCCGAACGACGAGTCGTCGGCGGGAACCGAGACCGCGCTCGCGGAATCGACGTACACCGGTTGCCGCCCGGACACCTGGATCACCGCGTCACCGTTGACGCCCTGCCATCTGTCCTCGGCGGACAGCCAGGTCAGCAGCCGGTCCAGATCCGCGGCATCGGCGGTGGAATTCGCGACGAGGACCGTCCGTCCCCCCTGCTGCGCGACCTGCACTGCGCCGTAACGGATCTGAGGGGTGAGGGTCACCCTCGAGGTCGATCCCGACGCCGACCGGACCGTGACCGTCGACCCGTCCGAACTCACCGGCAGCGGCAGGTCCGGCAGTCCCTCGCCGTCGGCGGCGATCAGGATCGCCGGGAGCTCCGACGACACCGCCTCCGACATCGGCACCACATCGATCCCCAACGGCACCGACGACAGGTGCGCGAGTCCGGCGACGAGGGCCACGCCGCGGGCGACATCGTCGACGTCCCCGTGGGTCCAGGCGAGCTGGACCCACGGCATCATCGACTGGGGTACGGAGTCGAATCCGGCCGGACTGGGCGGATCGGCGAGGGCGGTGGAGACCTCCCCGGCGGCGCTGAGGGACAGCGACGATCGGGTTCCGGTGCCGCACCCCTCCTGCACGCCACCGCGTTCGAGGGTCACCGTGACCTCGGTGTAGCGCTTCATCACGTCACCGGGGATGTCGACCCACGCGTTGAACGTTCCCGACGAATCGGTGGGAAGCGTGGCCAGGACGCGATTGCCGACGCGCACCGACAGCACCGTGCCGTCGCCACCGGCGGGCGCATAGGAACCGATGAGTTGCACCCGCACATCCCGGGACGCCCGTCCCAGTCGGGTCTGGTCGATCCCGAACGCGATCGACGGCCACGACGACGAGATCACCTGCTGGTCGGCGACGCCGAGGTCGGACAGCCGCTGGACGTCCATCGCGACCTGCGGGGCGTCGTACAACGGTCCCGCCACCGCCGAGGAACTCATCGCGATGGAGGCGAGATCGCTGGTGAGCAACTGGGTCTGGACCTCGAGCTGATCCTCGGGACCACCGATCACCAGGTACGTACTGCCACCGGGCCCGGAGCGGAGGGTCAAGCCGGTGTCGGCGTCGGAGTCGATCACGATCTGACGTTGGAGGGGACCGGGGGCGGTGGCCGGACGCAGGTCCGATCGCGGCCGGCCGACGGCGTCGATGCCGGTGGTGGCGGTGCCGTAATGTGCTGTGACCGCGGCGGCGAGATCCACCGCGGCGGCACCCTCCGCCCCGTTGACGTCGTCGGGCACGATGATCGTCAGATTCCTGAGGACGGGGGGAAGGAACTCCGACACCGTCCGCGGGATCGATTCTCGACCGGTGAATGTCACCGTCGAATCGGTGATGCGAAATGCCGTATCCGGCGTGAACCGACAGATTCCGTCGACCGTCAAATACGTGCGCAACGTCAGGTCGGCAGCATTGTCTGTGACGCGGAGTCCGTCGAGGGGAATCACGATCGGCGCACTCGGCCGGGGGTCGATCTCGGTCCGAGAGACCAGTCGATCGCCCTGCATGACGTCGACCTGACCACCGGTCACGAACGCCGGGAGATTGGCCGTCCCACGCAACTCGGCGGGGGTCAGGTTCTGCGGCACCGGAATCGACAGGCTGACCTGACCCTGTTGGCCGAGGAACGTGACCGTGGGTGAGGAACCGATCTCCTCGAGACCGAGCGGCGGCGGCGGGTCACCCGGCGCGGCGGCGACCACCGCGGCAGGCCCGGCCCCCGCGGCCGCGACGAGGACGCAGACGAGTGCGGTGCGAACCGCTCGACGAATCCCCTGGCCGGGGGGAATGCACGGACGGAGGAGCATGAAGATCCCTTGCGGTCGAAGCGGGTGGACGTGTCAGCTAGAAACTTATGCGGTTTTCCAATACTCGTAAAACCGAGGCCACGAAGACGTAGCAAATCGTGACACTGTTCGTTTCGACAAATTCCGAATTCACCCGAGATTGACACACATCCGTGTCTCAATTCGACCGGCTAGAGACCGTGGTCAGGGCGCCCCCGATCAGCGTGCGGAGATCTCGCCGATCCCCTCGGGGTGGTCGGGGGTACCGGCCGCTGCGATCAACGTTCCACGGCCGCGATGCCACACCTCCCGACGCCGCCCGTCGGGATCGGATTCGACACGGACCTCGCGATCGATGATGAGCACCGACCGCGACACGTCGTCGTAGTCCGGCCAGTCCGGGCCGGGAACACCGTTGCGGGCGAATCCACCCCAGCGCGACTGCATCTGCTCGACGACACGACGGGTCGCCCGGAGGTCACCCACGGCGAGACCACCGAGCATCGGGGTTCGGTAGGCGTCGAACACGGCGAACAGTTCGGTCGCGTGGGTGGCGCCCACACCCGCGGCACCGAGGGCGCGGGTGAAGAAGTCGTAGCGGTAGACGTGGGTGGGTGCGACGAGGCGGTGGGCGTCGGCGAAACCGGCGACCGGGGCCCAGAAGATCCCGTCCGCGGCCAGCCGGATGCGATCGACGTCACCCCCGGCGTAGGCCTCGAGGATCTCGTCGCGGACCGCGGCGTCCTCCACACGCAGCAGGGTGCGCTCCGGGTCGGGCAGGATGTTCCAGAACTTCTCGAACAGCATCCCCTCGTCCCGGTTGGTGCCGACGATCAGCGGCACCGGGGCGGAGTCACCGGCCCGCGCAGCGTCGAGGGGTGCCTGCGGCAGCGACTCGCCACCGAACACCGGCCCGTAGGGGAACGGATCGACGGTCCCGGCGTGGCGGGCGAAGCCGAGCAGACGACGACCGGCGCGGTGCAGGTCACCGGTCGACGCCCCGTCGAGGAGTTCCCGGGCCCGGTCGGGGCCGAACGGCTCGGGCCGGTCGACGATCTCGGTGCTGCGCCGGGTGGGGTCGGCGAGCAGGCGCAGGAACTCGTCGGCGAACAGTGCCGCATTGTCCTTGGCGATCACGAGGTCGGCGACCGGACTCTCGGCGATGGCCCGGGCGAACAGGCCGCGCGCCGACGGTGTGGCCAGCAGCGTCAGCACCGCCGAGCCGCCGGCGCTCTCCCCGAAGACGGTCACGTTGTCGGGGTCGCCGCCGAATGCGGCGATGTTGCGCTGCACCCACTGCAGGGCCGCGACCATGTCCTTGAGGCCGGGGTTCTCGTCGAAGCGCCGGTCCGGACCCGAGTAGCCGCTGAAGTCGAGCATGCCGAACGGACCGAACCGGTACTGGATGGTCACGACGATCAGGTCCTGCGCACGGGCGAGGAAGGTGCCGTCGTAGATCGGTGTGGCCGCGGTGCCGAGGATGTAGGCGCCGCCGTGGATGAACACCATCACCGGTCGCGGGCGGGTGCAGGTCTGGTCCGGGGAGTACACGTTGAGGGTCAGGCAGTCCTCGCCGGTCGGCTGGAAGCGCCCCGGCCCGGTGGCCGTCACGAACTTCTCCTGGACCGCGGCGTCACCGAAGCCGGTGCACCACCGCACACCCGGCCACCGGGTGACCGGCTGCGGCGCGTCGAACCGGCCGCCGCCGACCGGCGGCGCCGCGAAGGGGATGCCCTTCCAGCTGATGGTGCCGCGGCGCAGGCGGCGGCCGCGAACGCCGCCGACGATGCCGTCGAGGGTGGTGACCTTGGGGTCGATCAGAGCCATGGAACCGAATCTACAATGCGGATGTGTCGGGAATTACTCACTCCGCGGTGACCGTCGACCTCAACGCCGACCTCGGCGAGGGCGTCGGCGACGACGAGGCCATGCTCGGGATCGTCACCAGCGCCAACGTGGCCTGCGGTTTCCATGCGGGTACCCCGGCCGAACTGCTCGCCACCTGTCGAGCCGCCGCCGCGGCCGGGGTGCGGGTGGGAGCGCAGGTGTCCTACCCCGACCGGCAGGGATTCGGACGGCGGTTCATGGACATCGCACCCGCCGAGCTGACCGCCGACATCCTGTATCAGATCGGCGCCCTGCAGGCCATCGCGAAATCGGTCGGGACATCGGTGACATATGTGAAACCGCATGGGGCGCTCTACAATTCGATCGTCCATCATGAGCGTCAGGCCGATGCGGTGATCCGCGCACTGCTCGAGCTCGGCGGCACGCTGCCGCTGATGGGACTGGCCGGGTCGCCGGTGCTGCACCGCGCCGGCGATGCCGGACTGCCGGTGATCGCCGAGGCCTTCGCCGACCGCGCCTACACCCCGGAGGGCACCCTGGTGCCGCGCACCGAGGCCGGTGCGGTGCTCACCGACAGCGCCACCATCGCCCGGCGCGTGGTCGACCTGGTGACCAGTGGTTCGCTGACCAGCATCGACGGCAGCGACCTGCGGATCGAGGCGGAGTCGGTGTGCCTGCACGGCGACACCCCCGGTGCCGTCCGACACGCACGCGAGGTGCGCGAGGCACTACGCCGCGCCGGGGTGTCGGTGGCGTCCGTGCCGAGGTGAGTGCCGCCGCGCGCGGCACCTGCCACGCCCGCGGTACTACTGCAGCCGACGCTGCCGGGCGAACTCCGCGAGCACCACACCGGCGGCGACCGAGGCGTTGAGGCTCTCGACGTCGCCGGCCATCGGGATGGACAGGATCGAGTCGCAGGTCTCACGGACCAGCCGGGACAGACCCTTGCCCTCGGAGCCGACGACGATGACGACCGGGCCGGTGCCGTCGTACTCGTCGAGGGTCACATCGGCCTCGGCGTCGAGACCGACCAGTTGCGCGCCGGTGGCGGCCCAGTCCTTCAGCGTGCGGGTGAGGTTCGGGGCCTGTGCGACGGGCAGGCGGGCGGCGGCACCGGCACTGGTGCGCCAGGCGACAGCGGTGACACTCGCGCTACGACGCTGCGGGATCAGCACCCCGTGGCCGCCGAATGCGGCGACGGAGCGGATCACCGCGCCGAGATTGCGGGGGTCGGTGATGTTGTCGAGGGCGACGAGCAGCGGACGGGTGCCGCTGGCGAGGGCATCACGCATCATGTCCTCGGGGTGCATGTAGCGGTATTCGGGCACCTGCAGTGCGACACCCTGATGCATCCCGTTGGTCGACAACCGGTCCAGCTCGCCCTTGCCGACCTCGAGGATGGAGATCCCCTTGTCGCCGGCCATCTTCACGGCCTCGCTGACCCGCTCGTCGGGTTCGCTGCCGGTCGCGATGTAGAGCGCGGTGGCCGGGACGTCGGCCCGCAGGCACTCCACCACCGGGTTGCGGCCGAGCACATACTCGGGGCCGTCGTCCTTGGGTCGCGACTTGGGCCGTCCGGCAGCGGTTTTCGCCGCGGCCTTGGCCTTCTTGTGCGCGGCGTGGTACGGGCGGTCGACGGCCTTCGGGGTGGCCCCGCGACCTTCGAGTCCGCGGCGGCGCTGACCGCCGGAACCGACGACCTGCCCCTTCTTGCTACCCGACTTGCGGATGGCGCCCTTACGTTTCGAATTGCCGGCCATCTTATTCCTGCCCCTTCAGGTTCCACTGTGCCCCATCGGGGGTGTCGGTGACCTCGATGCCGGCCTCGGCCAGCCGGTCGCGCACCGCATCGGCGGTGCCCCAGTCCTTTTCGGCACGCGCGGTGGCCCGGCGGACCAGTTCCGCACGCACCAGCACGTCGAGCGCCGACAGCGCCGCGGAATCGTCTCCGCCCGCGGTCAGCCAGTGTTCGTCGAGCGGGTCCACGCCGAGCACGCCCATCATCGCGCGCACCGACGACGCCGCACCTGCCGCACCTGCCGCGTCACCGCCCTCGAGTGCCGTGTTGCCGGCGCGGACGGTGTTGTGGATCGCGGCGAGCGCTGCGGGCACACCCAGATCATCATCCAGTGCGGCGGCGAATTCGTCTGTGACGGTGCCGATCTCGACGGCACCGATCCGCGAGTTCACCCGCTCGACAAAGGACTCGATGCGGCGGTAGCCCGCGGCCGCCTCGGTGAGCGCACCGTCGGAGTACTCCAGCATCGACCGGTAGTGGGCGCTGCCCAGGTAGTAGCGCAGTTCCACCGGACGCATCCGTTCGAGCATCGCCGGGATCGACACGACGTTGCCCAGCGACTTGCTCATCTTCTCGCCGCTCATGGTGACCCAGCCGTTGTGCAGCCAGTACCGGGCGAAGGCGTCGCCGGCGCCGTGGCTCTGAGCGATCTCGTTCTCGTGATGCGGGAAGATCAGATCCATTCCACCGCAATGGATGTCGAACTGGCTGCCGAGCAGGGAGGTGGCCATCGCCGAGCATTCCAGATGCCAGCCGGGGCGGCCGCGACCCCACGGGGTGGGCCAGGACGGCTCGCCGGGCTTGGCCGCCTTCCACAGGGTGAAGTCGCGCGGATCCCGCTTGCCGGTCCCGGCACTCTCGCCCTGGTGCACGTCGTCGAGCCGGTGCCCCGAGAGCGCACCGTAGTCCGGCAGGGACCGCACGTCGAAGTACACGTTGCCGTCGGCGGCATAGGCGTGGCCGCGGTCGATCAGCCGGGTCATGTAGTCGGTCATCTGGGTGACGAAGCCGGTGGCGCGCGGTTCGGCCGACGGCGGCAGCACACCGAGCGAGTCGTAGGCGGAGGTGAACTCACGCTCGTGGGTGGCGGCCCACTCCCACCAGGGACGTCCGGCCTCGGCCGCCTTGCGCAGGATCTTGTCGTCGATGTCGGTGACATTGCGGACGAACAGCACGTCGTGACCGCGATGGGCCAGCCAGCGGCGCAGGATGTCGAAGGCGATTCCGCTGCGCACGTGCCCGATGTGGGGAACACCCTGAACGGTTGCGCCACAGAGGTAGATCGACGCGCGCCCCTCGACTAGCGGTACGAAGTCTCGTACCTCCCGGGTGGCGGTGTCATACAGGCGCAGGGTCACGACGTGCCATTCTACCGGGCCGGTGCGTCGCGTCTGTCCCCGACCAGCGCAGTTGCCACCGCGGCGATTCCTTCGCCCCGTCCGGTCATGCCGAGGCCGTCGGTCGTGGTCGCCGACACCGACACCGGGGCACCCAGTGCCGCCGACAGCACCTGCTGCGCCTCGTCGCGTCGGGGGCCGATCTTGGGCCGGTTGCCGATCACCTGCACCGCGCCGTTGATCACCTCGAGCCCGGCGTCGGCGACCAGACCGGCCACGTGGGTCAGCATGCGCACCCCGGAGACGCCGTCCCACTCGGGACGGCCGGTGCCGAACACCGAGCCGACGTCGCCGAGTCCGGCGGCCGAGAGCACCGCGTCACACAGCGCGTGCGCGCCGACGTCGCCATCGGAATGGCCGGCGCACCCGGGCGTGTCGGGGAAGTGCAGGCCGACCATCCAGCAGTCGACGGTCTCGTCGACGGCGTGGGCGTCGGTGCCGATCCCGACTCTCATCGAGTCACTCCTTCATGGATGGGGTGATCACCCTCGGCGACGACGTCGCGGGCGATGCGCAGGTCCCAGGGCGTGGTGATCTTGAAGGCCAGCGGGTCACCGGGCACCACGTGCACCGGGACACCGACCCGCTCGGCGAGGCCGGCGTCGTCGGTGGCCAGACCGGAGTCGTCGGCGTGCGCCAGCGCGAGGGCCTCCCGGGTGAACCCCTGCGGGGTCTGGATCGCCCGCAGGCTCTCGCGGTCGACGGTCCGGGTGACCAGTTCACAGTCACCGGAACCGTCGGATGCGACGACGACCTGTTTGAGGGTGTCGGCCACCGGGAGTCCGGGGACCACGGCCCGGTGGCCGGACCGGACGGCGTCGACGACGCGCTCGAACACCGCGACCGGGGTGAAGGGGCGGGCCGCGTCGTGCACCAGGACGATGTCGCGGTGGGCGGCGGCGCCGAGGCCGGCGCGCACCGAGTCGGAACGATGCGCACCACCGGCCACCACGACCACATGGTCGGGAAGCTGTGTACGGGCGGCGTCGACCAGATCGGCCGGAACCACCACGACGACGTCGGCGTCGAGGGTTGCCAGACCGTCGACGCAGCGTTGCAGGACGGTGCGCCCGCCGAGATCGACGAAGGCCTTCGGGACGGGCTCACCGAGACGGACGCCGGAGCCTGCCGCCGGGATGACGATGCAGACTCCGGCGTCCGACGCGGAGGAATATGTCACGCGGATCTACGACGCGGCGGCCAGGACCTCGTCGAGGATGCTGGATGCCTTCTCGTCGTCGGTGTTCTGGGCGAGCGACAGCTCGTCGACCAGCACACGACGGGCGCGGGTCAGCATGCGCTTCTCCCCGGCCGACAGACCACGGTCCTGCTCACGACGCCACAGGTCACGCACGATCTCGGCGACCTTGATGATGTCACCGGAGATCAGCTTCTCCTGGTTGGCCTTGAAACGACGCGCCCAGTTGGTGGGCTCCTCGGTGTGGGGTGCACGCAGGACCTGGAAGACCTGATCGAGGCCCTCCTCGCCGACGACATCACGAACGCCGACGTACTCGAGCTTGGTTGACGGGATCTGGACGGTCATGTCGCCGTCGGCGACCTTCAGGACCAGGTATTCGATCTGCTCACCCTTGATGGTTCGGGTAACGATGTCTTCGACCCGAGCAGCACCGTGATGGGGATAGACAACGGTGTCGCCGACTTTGAAATTCAATGTTCCGTGCCCCTTTCGAGTAAGCCCAGTCTAACACGGACGCCTGACAGGGCCCACACAACGGTGCAGGTCACGGCCCTGAACAGGGTTCGGACCCCCTGTTCGGGCAGTGCTACCGCGCGCGGTAGCAGCGGGTGGGACAGCATGCAATACCCCGATTCACCCGGCGTCGACGCGGCCCGCCGGGGGTGCGCCGACGTCCGGCACGGACCCCCGCACGACACCAATCTGGTACCCCGCCGGGATTTTGTGACCCCGGCCCACTACGCTCCGTAGTGCAGGGTTTCGCCATAGTGCGATGTTCGCGATCGATTACCTGGGAGGAACGGGTGTCCGTGCCAACTCGACCTGGACAGCTTCGGCTGGTGCCATCTTCGACCAAGCGACGGTTGGCGTCGGCGACTGCCTTCGCCGCGATCGGCGTCGCGGTCGCACTGGGAACCACCGGCTGTGGTGCCGGGCAGATCTCCCAGACGGCCAATCAGCTACCGGCCGTCAACGGCGGCAACGCCACCGCGACATGGGGTCAGGTGGAGATCCGCAACGCGCAGGTCCTCTACCCGTCGGAGAACGCCGACGAGGTCTTCGGCAACGGCGGGCCGTTCGAGCTCACCTTCGTGGTGGCCAACAGCAGCCAGACCACGACCTACAAGCTCACCAAGGTCACCGTCGCGCAGGGCGGTCAGGGCACCGTCACCCTGAGTGGTACGCCCACCGTCGAGCCGCTCCAGGCGATCCGTGCCGGGACCCCGGCCAACTCGGTGATCTACCCGTCGAGCACCACCGCCTCGGCCACCTCGACCCCGGCGAGCGCCTCGGAGTCGGCCGGCACCTCGGCGTCGGCATCGCCGACCTCCGGCGTCGTCAGCGATCCCGCCCTCGGCGAGTCGGCGATCACCGCCGAGCTCACCGACACCGGCAAGACCGTCGCCGCCGGCCTCACCACCACCCTCACCTTCAGCTTCCAGAAGCAGGAGAACGGGCAGTGGGTCGACGCCGGAACCGTCGACGTGCAGACCCCGGTCGACGGCACCCCGCTGGTCGAGCGCCGTGACGTCACCCGCGGTGGCGATCCGGAAAGCGAAGGCGGACACCACTAGTCCCGCCACACAGCATCACCGAGAGCGGTTGTCCCACCCGGGGCAGCCGCTCTCGGCGTCTGTGGGTGTCCCCGCCGGTGGGCACCGTGGCCGGGGGTGCGGTCCCGGCGAGTGCGCTCCCCGGATTGTCGGGGGCGGTCACTAGGCTGGCCCGCATGGCCAAACCCAAGTCGTCGTTCCGGTGCAGCGCCTGTGGACATCAGGTCCCCAAGTGGGTCGGACGCTGCCCGGACTGCGGCGAGTGGGGCACCTTCGACGAGGTCACCACGGTCCGGTCGGCGTCGGGCGCCACCACCACCGTCGCCCCGTCGAGTCCGGCGATGCCGATCACCGAGATCACCTCCGAGTCCACCAAGGCCATCCCCACCGGGATCGGCGAGTTCGACCGTGTCCTGGGTCGCGGGGTGGTGCCCGGATCGGTGATCCTGCTCGCCGGTGAGCCCGGCGTCGGCAAGTCGACGCTGCTGCTCGAGACGGTCAAGCACTGGGCCGCCGGCGGGCGGCGTGCGCTGTACGTCACCGGCGAGGAGTCGGCCGGGCAGGTGCGGATGCGCGCCGAACGCACCGACGCCGTGCACCAGAACGTCTACCTCGCCGCCGAGTCCGATCTGGCGACCATCCTCGGGCATGTCGACGCGGTGGCCCCCACCCTGATGATCGTCGACTCCGTGCAGACCGTCGTGGCATCGGGCACCGACGGCGTGACCGGAGGTGTCACCCAGATCCGGGCGGTCACCACGGCGCTGGTGTCGCTGGCGAAGAACCGTGGGATCGCGGTGATCCTGGTGGGTCACGTCACCAAGGACGGTGCGGTCGCCGGGCCGCGGTCCCTCGAGCATCTCGTCGACGTGGTGCTGTCCTTCGAGGGCGACCGCCACTCGTCGCTGCGGATGGTGCGCGGGATCAAGAACCGGTTCGGTGCGGCCGACGAGGTGGGATGTTTCGAGCAGCGCGACGACGGTATCCACCAGGTGACCGATCCGTCGGGGATCTTCATGCACCATCACACCACGGATGTGAGCGGCTCGGCGACGCTGATCACGATGGACGGCAAGCGCGCGCTGGCCGGTGAGATCCAGGCACTGACCACGCCGTCGACGATGGCCACGCCGCGGCGCGCGGTGTCGGGGCTGGACTCACCACGGGTGGCGATGATCCTGGCGGTGCTGCAGAGCCGGCTCGACGTCAAGGTGCACGAGCGCGAGGTGTACGTGGCCACGGTCGGTGGCATGAAGGTCACCGAACCGGCCGGCGACCTCGCGATCGCGTTGTCGGTGTGTTCGGCGATGCGCAACTCCCCCATCCCGCGCACCACGGCCGTCGTCGGCGAGGTGGGTCTCGCCGGGGAGGTACGCCGGGTGTCGGCGGTGGCGCGTCGCGTCGCCGAGGCCAAGCGTCTCGGTTTCCACCACGTGGTGATCCCGGCCGGTACCGACGAACCGCTGCCCAAGGGGATCAAGGTGACCCGCGTCAGCAATCTGATGGAGGCGGTGGACGCCGCGTTCAAGAGCGTCTTCACGGTGGTCGACGCACCGTTCTGATCGGCCGGTCACGGGGACCGGTCTGGCCGCCTACGGTCGGGACAGTCGCGCCTTGTGCTCGTCGCCGATCGCCGAGTTCTCCACGTGGTCGGCGAAGTGGGCCTTCGCGTCGACGGTGACGAAGATGGAATGCCCCACCGCGACGAGTGCGTCCGGGTCACCCAGATGTGCCGATGCCTCGACGTACAGTTTGCGTCGCTGCCGTCCGAGGAGTCTGGCCCGCAGATGCAGCGTCGTTCCGACCGTGATGGGGGCGATGAAGTCGGTCTCGAGGTGCACGGTGACCGCGGACGGGCCGACCAGCAGCGGGGCGACGCTCATCACCTCGTCGAATGCGGTGGACAGCACGCCGCCGTGGATCACACCGGGACCGCCCTCCATCCATTGTTCGACGGGCATCACGGTCTCGACGGCGAACTCGTCGTCGGTCGCGGCCCGCACCACCAGGTGAAGTCCGCGGGGTGCGGCCTCGCCGCAGCCCAGGCAGGCGGGGCTGTGCATCCGGATGGGTTGCCCCGGTCCGGCGGCCTTGGGATGGCGCTGCAGCGGGTCGAGATCGTCGGGCACGACGAAGCTGGTCTTCACGCACCGATACCCTAGTCCCCGAACCATCGTCTCCGGGCCATCCGGGAACCCCACGGATGGTCGCCGGTCATCGATCGGGAAGCAGCGCAGGTCGGCGGCCACCGCCGGAGAGGAGTCCCCATGGTCGACGGAGCCAGATCCGACCAGTACGGGTGGACCGAGAGCCGTTCGGATCTGCTCAAGGAGACCCTCGCCCGCGTCGCGCCCGGCACCGGATTGCGCGACGGACTCGAACGCATCCTGCGTGGCGGCACCGGTGCGCTGATCGTGCTCGGACACGACTCCGACGTCGAGAAGATCTGCGACGGCGGTTTCCACCTCGACGTCGAGTTCGCCCCCACCCGGCTGCGTGAGCTGGCGAAGATGGACGGCGCGGTGGTGCTGTCCACCGACGGCAAGCGCATCGTTCGAGCGAACGTGCAACTGGTGCCCGACCCGTCGATCCCCACCGAGGAGTCCGGCACCCGGCACCGTGCGGCCGAGCGCACCGCCATCCAGACCCAGCATCCGGTGATCTCGGTGAGCGCGTCGATGTCGATCGTCAGCGTCTACGTCGACGGTGTCCGCCGAGTGGTGGAGAGTCCGGACCCCATCCTGTCCCGCGCCAACGTCGCCTTGTCGACCCTGGAGCGGTACAAGGCCCGTCTCGACGAGGTGATCGGTGCGCTCGGTCGCGCCGAGATCGAGGACTATGTGCTGCTCCGCGACGCGATGTCGGCGGCCCAGCGGATGGAGATGGTGCGCCGCGTCGGCGTCGAGATCGAGGAGTACGTCCTCGAACTGGGGGTCAACGGCCGCCAGGTGAGCCTGCAGCTCGAGGAGCTGATCTCCGAGAACGACGCGGTCCGTGAGCTTCTCGTCCGCGACTACTACGCCAGCCCCGAGCCGGCGACCACCGAAGAGGTCCATCACACCCTCGAGACCATCGAGCAGCTCAGCGACGCCGATCTGCTCGACCTCACCCTGCTGGCCGGCGCTTTCGGGTATCCGACGACCATCGAGGCGCAGGACACGGCGATGAGCCCGCGTGGTTACCGGATGCTCGCCCGCATCTCGCGGCTGCAGTTCGCCCACGTCGACCGCCTGGTCCGCAGCTTCGGCACCCTCCAGTCACTGCTCGCCAGTTCGTCCGCCGACCTGCAGGCCGTCGAGGGCATCGGCAGCATCTGGGCCCGCCATATCCGCGAGGGACTGTCCCGCTTGGCCGAATCCAGCATCGAGCGCTACGACTAGAATCGGCCCACAACGACTCCTCGCTCGATCATCAACGGGCTGTTGATGGTTGAGCCGACAGTACCCCGGCCCCGACTCAATCGACCGCTGGCCGTGGGCGGTTGAGCCGATGAGGAGCGAAGCGACAAGTCGTGTCGAAACCTCAGACAGCCGACGTCGCCAACGCGACCACCACCGACGTGGTCACCACCCAACCCACGCTGCGGAGATTTCGACACGGGTCCTCGCTACGCTCGGTCCCGGCTCAATCATCGTGGAAGGCACGGCTCAATCATGGAAGAGTGCTCATCTCAATCAGCAACGCCCCATTGATGGTTGAGCCGACGAGGAGCGAAGCGACAAGTCGTGTCGAAACCTCCGACAGCCGACGTCACCAACCCGACCACCACCGACGTGGTCACCACCCAACCCACGCTACGGAGATTCCGACACGGGTCCTCGCTACGCTCGATCCCGGCTCAATCATCGTAGAAGGCGCTGCTCAATCAGCCACGCCCCGTTGATGGTTGAGCCGACGAGGAGCGAAGCGACAAGTCGTGTCGAAACCTCCACCGGCCGAACTCGCCAACCCAACCAGCAGAGGCTCCGACACCCAACCCGAATCTCTCTATGAAGTTCTCAAAGAACACAAGCTTCTACAAAAGGTCAGGCAGCATTCGGCAACTCGTCGGCAAACCGCCTGTTATACGCCGGAATCGGCCGACGACGCCGATCCACCACCTCAGGCGGAATCAACCACGGATGCGCATCCGGACCCATATACACATCCCACCCGTTGTGATGCACATCGGCATGACACGACGAACACAACAAACAACCATTCGCAAGGTCGGTGGCACCACCATCCGACCAATGCGCAATGTGATGAGCCTGAGTCCGAGATGCCGGGGCACCACACTTGATGCAACACCGATCCCGCTCGAACAGTGCTCGCCGCTGCGAAGCGGTGAACAACCGTTTCGAGCGTCCCATATCCAACGGCACCCGTTCACCGTCGACGATGGTCATCACCACCACACCGTCACAACTGGTTTCCAACAGGGTGCTGTGGGTGATCGACCCACCGAACGCCAACTCCGACTTGTCAGGTGTATCCGCAGGTACCGACAGATTGATCAACGCCGCAGGTACAGCGGTCACCGACCGATCCCCCGCACCAGCCGCCATATCCAAGACCATCTCCAACGCGTCCGCGCGACGTCGAGGCGCTTCGCGCGGGTCTTTCGAACCATCCGGCTGCGGAACCGGCGCCGACAGTTTCTCGATCGCGGTCGCGAGCTTCTCGCCGACAACCACATCCAGACTCCCGGAGACAGCGACCCGCCCATCATCGGTCCGCCCGATATCCAGGGCATTCAGGTTGCGGTCTTCCTTCGCCGGACGTCCACCCTCGGTGTCATCAGCGTGATGGTCCCCCAACTGGTGCGCTCGGGCCATCACCTCAGCTGGTTTGGCACCGGACAACACCTGCGCCAACAGATCACCCTCGAACTCAGCCCAGGTCTCGGCATCCGGCGCCTCCCCGGCACGTAACCCGATCTGGTTCAACCCGCGCACGATCGCATCCACATGCTCACCCGAGATCGCACCGTCAGCAGCGTGTTTCAGCGTGCGGTCCACCACCGCCGAGGTGCCGATCCGCTGCATCCGCCCAGCGACAGCGGGCGCGTACCCCATCTCGATCAACAACGCGATCGGTTTGTGCCCATGCCGTTGCGCCACACCCAGCCGATCCAGGTGCCCGGCCCCGGATGCGGTCAACGCGTCGACGACGTTCCTGATGGTGACCAGTGTCCGCATGTCCGTGAACACGTCCGGCCCGGTCGGATCGTCGTCGAAACGACAATCGATGAGTGCGTCGAGAATGGTCTCCAGCTCCCCCTGCATATGTTCCATTATAGCGAACACATAGGCGAACTATCAGCGAAATGGCAAGCAGAACAATATCTGTGGACAGATTGTGACAGCTGTTCACCCAGGAGACTCGGGTTCACCAATGGGGTTCACCGCCCCTCGCGACGTAACCCACGTCACGACCCCGGCTACCATCACCAACGACCGAGCTCTACCGCCGGACCATGAGGACGATGATGACCACCAGCATTCCCGACAGTTTCGCCGCGCTCGTCGCCCGAGAGAACGACGGGGCGGTGATCCTGGGCCGTGAGACCCTCACCGGTGCGGACCTGCCCGACGGCCAGGTGACCATCGCCGTGCACTACTCGGGGGTGAACTACAAAGACGCCCTGGCCATCACGCCGCGCGGCGGAGTGGTACGCAACTACCCGATCGTGCCGGGTATCGACGTGGCCGGCGAGGTGGTGGCTTCCACCGATCCGGCCTTCGCGCCGGGCGACCAGGTGGTGGCACACGGTGGTCCGATCGGCACCGACCAGCACGGCGGCTACGCCGAGTTCGCCGTCGCCCCGTCCGACCAGGTGGTCAAGCTCGCGTCGCTGACCACGCGAGAGGCCGCCGCCATCGGTACCGCCGGGTTCACCGCGGCGATGAGCGTGGCAGCCCTGCTCGACCACGGCCTCACCCCCGACAACGGACCAATCCTCGTGACCGGGGCCAGCGGCGGTGTCGGTGCGGTCAGCGTCGATCTACTGTCCGCACTCGGCTTCACGGTCACCGCATCGAGCGGGAAGCCCGACGCCGCACAGCTTCTGACAGATCTGGGCGCCGCCGAGGTGGTGGGTCGCCTCGTCGACGACGAGACCAAGATCCGCCCGCTCGGCAAGTCACAATGGGCCGGTGCGGTCGACTGCGTCGGCGGCACCACGCTGGCGTATGTGCTGAGCACCATGCAGCACAGCGGTGCGATCGCGGCGAGCGGTCTGACCGGGGGCGCCGCGCTGCCGACGACGGTCATGCCGTTCATCCTCCGCGGGGTCGCCCTGCTGGGCATCGACTCGGTGCTCATCGGCGCAGAACTGCGACGCTCGATCTGGGGTCGTATCGAGACCGACTTGCGCCCACAGCATCTCGACTCGGTCATCACCGAGATCGGCATCGGCGATCTCGATGCCTCACTCACCGCCATCAAGGCGGGCAAGGTCACCGGGCGGACCGTCGTCCGCGTCAAGGACGGGTTCTGACCGCCGGGAATCCACCGAAACCCCGGGTCGTCATGGTCGTCGACGGATACCCTCGCCGACCATGACGACCCCGCCCGTTCCCGAGGAATCCCGCCGCCTGCTCGACTCGGTGGTACCACCGCCGAACCGTCCGCCGCGGCTGTACCTGGCGATGGCACACAACCCGGAAGTCCTGCGCGGTTATATCGAGCGCCCCATCCTCGGCCTGCACGGGCTTTTGCACACCGGCCAACTCGCGCCGGATGAGCGTGAACTGACCATCCTTCGGGTCACCGCGCGCTGCGGCGCCGAGCACGAATGGGGTGTCCACGTGGCCTACTTCGGCAAGACGTCGGGACTGAGCAGCGAGCAGGTCGCAGCGACCGTCACCGAGGTCACGCCGTCGCATGCATGGTCACCCCGACATCTTGCGGTCCTGACCATCGCCGACGCCATGGTCGATCAACGGGAACTCACCGCCGCCGAGCTCGCCGGGGTCGACGAGGTGCTCGGTATCGCGACCCGCACGGAGATCGTCGCCGTCTCGGCCCAGTACCTGGGCATCTCGGCCATGTGCCGAGTGCTGGCCATCCCGCCGGAGGACAGCGCCCCGCGTTTCCCGTCCGGCACGTGACCCACGCACGATGAACGGATAACAGCGCCCAGTCAACGAATTCGAGCGCCCACTCAACGAATTCGAGCGCCCAGTCAACGAGATCGAGCGCCCAGTCGACGGATTTCGACGTCGCCGGTAGTCGTCACGGCCGCCATTGCGGATTCACCCGCGTCCGTCGGGATTCCCGATCGCATCGTCGAACCGCCAGAGTGCCGTCGCCACCTCATCCGCACGCGTCCGCACCTCGGGATCGACCCTCGACAACAACGTGACCCAGTGGGCGCGCAGCCGGTGCAGGTTCTCCCGTGCCAGGTCGGTGGCCACGAGCTCCACCGACCGCGCGTTGCCGTCCGGATGTTCGCGCACCACCATGCCCCGCGCCTCCAGCGACCGCAGCGCGGTGGAGATGTTGCTGCGCTGCAGGCCGGTCAGCTCGGCCAGATGACTGGGCGTGATCCGCGGGTGCCGGTGGACCTGCCGGATCACCGCCACCTCGGTGCCGGTCAGCGCGATGACGTCACGGATCTCGGGGCTACGCGGATCGAGTTTGCGGGACAGTTCCATCACCGCGTCGGCGAGATCGGCCAGCACCTCGGGGTCGTCGGTCACGGCACCATCCTACGGATTGTCATACCGCCAGAATCATCTGTTATAGTTTCATAATCATAATACCTTCCCGTCCTGTGAAGGAGGCTTCGTGACGTCCAGCGCCACACCCACCCGGGCATCCCCGGCGCTGACCCTCATCGCGGTCTGCTTCGGACTGTTCATGGTGGGACTCGACTCCACCGTCGTCCACATCGCCAACCCCGCCATCCAGGCCGATCTCGGCGCGAGCTTCGCCGAGCTGCAATGGGTGATCAACTCCTATCTGCTCGGACTGGCCGTGCTGCTGATCCTCGGCGGCAAACTCGGCGACCGCTGGGGCCGCAAACGCATGTACCTCTCCGGCGTTGTCGTCTTCGGAATCGCCAGCGTCGCAATCGGTCTGATCGGAAGCATCGAGGGAGTCATCGTCTTCCGCGTGGTACAGGGCATCAGTGCCGCGATGCTGATGCCGCAGACGATCGCCTTGCTCCGCGCCACCTTCCCGCGTGAGAAATTCGGTATGGCCGTGGGTATCTGGGGTGGAGTGTCGTCGGTCGCCATCGCCGCCGGACCACTCGTCAGCGGCATCCTGGTGGAGCAGGCCGGCTGGCAGTGGGTGTTCTACATCAACGCACCGATCGCGGTGATCGCGGTGATCTTCGGCATGATCGTCCTACGCGAGAACGAATCCGCCGACGACGGCCCGTTCGACCTGCTCGGCGTCGTCCTACTGGGCGTATTCCTGTTCGGCATCGTCTTCGGGGTGGTCCAGGCACAGTCGTGGGGCTGGGGCTCGGCGAAGACCCTCGGCACCCTGATCGGTTCGTTCATCGTGTTCGGCGCGTTCCTCGTCACCGAGAACCGAATCCGGAATCCGTTGCTGCCCTTGGGCTTGTTCCGATCCCGCGGCGTGGGGATCGGCGGACTGGTATTCTTCGTGAACTTCTTCGCCATCCTCGGCGTCACCTTCCTGATCACCCTGTTCCTGCTGAACACCATGGGGCACAGCACCGTCGAGGCCGGCCTGCGGATGCTGCCGATGAGCGCGTTCGCCGTCCCGGCCGCACCCATCGGCGCCGCGCTGACCGCCAAGTGGGGTGCACGACGCGTCGCCGCGCTCGGCCTCGGGCTGATGACGATCGCACTCGCCCTGCTGACCCTGGCCGGCCCCGACACCTCGTACTGGTACATGGCCGTGCCGTTCGTGATCCTGGCCTTCGGTTCGGGCTTCGCGATCCCGTCGGGTGCCGAACTCATCGTCGGCAGCGCGCCGGTCCGTCTCGCCGGTGTGGCCAGCGGTTTCCAGACCACCTGCATCCAGGTCGGTGGGGCCATCGGCACCGCCGTGCTCTCGTCCATCGTGGCGGCGAAGGTCGCCACGTCGATCACCGACTCCGGCGCCCCCGCCGACCTGCAGGAGCCTGCAGCGGCAGGCGTCCCGATCTCCGGCCTCCCGCAGATCAACGACGCCTTCGTCAGCGGACTGCACATCGGACTCGTGGTCGCGGCGGTACTGACGGCGGTCGTCGCCGTGCTGGTGCTGACCGTGATCCGGGAGGAGCACACCGCCGAGGAGATCGTGGACGAGCAGTTCGTGGACGGAGAACTCGCAGGCCGGTGACACCGCCCCGTCCCGGCGCTGCACCGGCATCGTGCGCCCCGACAGGGTGCGCCGGGACCGTCGATGGACGACGATCGACGTATGCGAGTCATCCGCACCACCGTCGTGGCGATCGCAGCGCTCGCACTGGGCGCTGCGATCGCCTGCCGCACCGTCTGCCGGACGGGGAGTCGACCCGCGCGGTGAGCGTCGACGCACCCGCCGACTGTGTCTTCCCGTGGCTTGCCCAGATGGGCCCGGACCCGCGCGGCGGCGCATACACCTACGACTGGATCGAGAACCTGCTCGGCCTGCACATGCACAGCGCCGACCACGTACTCGAGGAGTTCCAGCATCCCCGGCTCGGCGAGTCCATCGAGTTCGGCGGCAACCGCCTGATCCTGCAGCACGTCGACCCGCCACACGCCCTCGCATGGCGCTCGGCCGACGGGAACTGGCTGTGGTCGTTCACGATCCGCGACGACGGCCCCGGCCGCACCCGACTGATCAGTCGCAACCGGTACCGCCTGCCACGCACCATCGACCGGATCGGGATGGCGCCGATGGAACCCGCGTCCCTGGTGATGGATCAGAAGATGTTGCGGCAGATCGCCGTCCGCGCCGAACAACTGGCCGCCCGGAGATCGGCGACCGACGGGAGCCCCGGCGACGGGACCTCAGCGTGAGGACGACTGATCGGTGTCCTGGAGGGCACCCCACCCGTAGAAACGGTCGACCGTCATGATCGCGCTGGTCCGCGGCCGGTCACGCACCGGATACGGCTCACCGCCGTAGTGCCGGGACAGCCGGTCGATGTCGACGAGGCCGTCGTCGGCGCGGAACGTGGTGATCCGGCCGACCAGCGTGATGTGGGTGTACCAGCTGTTCTCGTCGAGCACGGTGAGCGTGACCCGCGGATCGTTGCGCAGATGCTTCAGACGCACCCGCGCGTCGTCGAGGTTCAGCAGGATCTCGTCGCCGTCGAGCAGATACCAGGTGGCCGCGGTGACCGGCGCACCATCGGCGCGGACGGTGGCCATCACCGCCGGATTCGGCTTGGCGAGCATCTCGCGGACCTCGGGCGGCAGCGGTGGGGTCGACATGAATCCTCCTCGTCGGGGTGCACTCGGCAGAACCGAACGCCTCGGGAGATCCGAACGCCCGGCCGAGGTCCAGGATTCCCGGGATATGCAGATCCGGCAATGTGTCGGCAGACTGGAGGTCGAGGGTTCTCCGTTCAGGAAGGGTTTGTTTCATCGTGACGACCACCGTCAATGCCTATCTGGCCACCGCACCGGACGCACCGCTGTCGAAGGGCACCATCGAGCGCCGGGATCTGGGACCGAAGGACGTCCTGATCGACATCGCCTACGCCGGCATCTGCCACTCCGACATCCACACCGCACGCAACGAATGGCGGGGCACCACCTATCCGGTGGTACCCGGCCATGAGATCGCCGGCATCGTCGCCGCCGTCGGCCCCGAGGTCACCCGCCACAAGGTCGGCGACCGGGTCGGCGTGGGCTGCATGGTGGACTCCTGCGGCGAGTGCGGACCGTGCAAGGACGGCGACGAGCAGTTCTGCACGAAAGGCTCGATCGACACCTACAATTCGACGTCGTACTCCGGCGAGTTCACCCACGGCGGCTACTCCGAGCAGATCGTGGTGACCGAGCGTTTCGTCGTCCGCATCCCCGACGGTCTGGCACTCGACGTCGCCGCCCCGCTGCTGTGCGCGGGTGTCACCCTGTACTCGCCGCTCAAGCACTGGGGTGCCGGCCCCGGCAAGAAGGTCGCGATCATCGGACTCGGCGGACTCGGGCACGTCGGTGTGCAACTCGCCCACGCGCTCGGCGCCGAGGTCACCGTGCTGAGCCAGTCGCTGCGAAAAGAGGCCGACGGCAAGCGTTTCGGCGCCGACCACTACTACGCGACCAGCGAACCCGAGACCTTCCGGACGCTGCGCAACGAGTTCGACCTGATCCTCAACACGGTGTCGGTGAACCTCGACCTCGACCGATACCTCTCGATGCTCGCCGTCGACGGGTCGTTCGTCGAGCTCGGTCTACCCGAGAATCCGTTGTCGGTCCGGGGGTTCTCGCTACTGAAGAACCGGCGTTCGCTGGCCGGGTCGCTGATCGGCGGTATCGCGATCACCCAGGAGATGCTCGACTTCTGTGCCGAGCACAACATCGGGGCGACGATCGAGACGATCGACGCCTCGCAGATCAACGAGGCCTACGACCGTGTGGTGGCCAGCGACGTGCGGTACCGCTTCGTGATCGACGCGGCGACCTTCGCCGACTGAGCGCCATCCGCCGATCCGCACCGGGACGCCGCCGGCATCCCGGTGTGGATCGGCGACGAGGCGGACCAGCGGTCCGATCCCGTGCCCCGGCGTCGGCGACCTCGATTCGGTGTCCGTCACGACTTCGCCGGACGCGGCATGTACCTGGGGTCGCGGGTGTCAGCCGAGGGACTCGACGAAGATCGTCGCGATGGTCTCGAGTCCGTGCTGGTCGTCGGCGCCGAAGCGGGCGGGCACCGGGCTGTCGAGGTCGAACACCCCGATCAGCTCGTCGCCGCGCACCAGCGGCACCACCAGTTCGGACCGGGACTCGGCGTCGCAGGCGATGTGGTCGGCGACCGCGTGCACGTCACGGACCCGCTGGGTGGTGCGGGTCCGCGCGGCCGCGCCACACACCCCGCGATCGAGCGGGATACGCACGCAGGCCGGCTTGCCCTGGAACGGGCCGACCACCAGTTCGGTGCCGTCGAAGAAGTAGAAGCCCACCCAGTTCACCTCTGCCAGCGACTGATACACCAGCGCCGACAGGTTCGCGGCATTCGCGATCCGATCGGTCTCCCCGGCCAGCAGGTGCTTGGCGGCGTCGGCGAGTTCGGGGTAGGTCCACTCCCCTGCGGTCGTGACATCGAAACTCATGTCATCCATCATGCGCGGGCGCACGAGGACGCCACGACCCGACGGTGGGGTAAGGTTCGCGGCGATTCCCATGATTGCCTTCTTCGCCGTCGCCCTCGCCCTCATCACGTTCTGGCTGCACCGTCGCCTCGTGCGCGCCCCGCGACCACCCCGTCCGGCGTCGGTGGTGATCGACGTCGCCCTGGTGGTGTTGTGGGCGCTCGCGGTGCTCGGAATCGCCACCGGCCGAGTCCTCGACCCGGCGACCTTCCGGCCCGCGGCCTCGGTGGGCCTGACCTGGCTGGCGACGGTGTTCTATCTGGTCCTCGGTCTCGCCGTGGTCGGCATCGGATCGCTGATCACCCGTGGTGTGCTGCGCCTGACCGGTGCCGCCGAACGCGGGGCCGCCGGGCGGCTCCTCGGGCTGCGCATCGCGACCGTGGTCGTGGTGGCGGGTGCGGTGTCGGTGACGATCTACGGTGTCGTCGAGGCGAATTCACCGAAGGTCACACATACGCGTGTCGAGTTGGCCGATCTGCCCGAGGAATTCGACGGTATGCGCGTCGCACTGATCTCCGATCTGCACATCGGCCCGGCCCGTGACCGTGACTTCGCCTCGCGCATCGTCGAACTCGTCGACGCCGAGCAGCCCGATCTGATCGCGGTGGGCGGCGACCTCACCGACGGCACCGTCGCGAAGGTCGGCGACGAGATCGCCCCGCTCGCAGGACTGCGGGCACCGCTGGGCGTGTTCGGGGTGAGCGGCAACCACGAGTACTACTCCGACGACGGCGGCCGGTGGCTCGACGAGTGGGACGCTCTCGGCATCCACACCCTGCGTAACCAGCGGGTCGAGATCGCCAGGGGTGACGGGCGAATCGACGTCGCCGGGATCTACGACGCCACCGCACCCGAACCGTACGAGCCGGATCTGGGCAAGGCCCTCGAGGGCCAGGAACCCGGCCGGTTCACCCTGCTGCTCGCCCATCAGCCGAAGCAGGCGATCGAGGCATCCGACCACGGCGTGGATCTGCAGCTGTCCGGGCACACCCACGGCGGACAACTCTGGCCCATCCGCTATCTGGTTCCGCTGCAACAACCCTCGGTGACCGGACTGGACCGGATCGGCACCACGACGCTGTACACGACACGTGGGGCCGGGGCGTGGGGACCTCCGGTGCGCGTCGGGGCGCCCCCGGAGGTCACCATCCTGGAACTGCGTCGCGCACCCTGACCCGCGACGGCCCAGACCATCCCGACTCAGACCGTCCCGACTCAGACCGCGACGAGCTTGCCGAATCCGCTGCGGTGGAAGATCAGCGGGCTACCGGTCTCCGGGTGGTCGACGCCGTGCAGTTCGAGGAGCACGATGATGTGGTCGCCGGCCTCCACCTCGCGGTAGACGGTGCAGTCGAAGTGCGCGAGCCCCTCGTCCAGGGTCACCGCGCCCTCGTCGGAGGCCTTGATCGGCACACCGTCGAAGCGCTGTTCCACCGGACCGGCCAGCTGGCGGCACACCGTGCCCTGATGGTCGGCGAGGACGGTGACCCCCAGATGGCCGGCGCGACGCAGGTCGGGCCAGGTCTTGGAACCGTTGGCGATCGACACCGACACCAGCGGCGGGTCCAGGCTGACGCTGGTGAAAGAGCTTGCGGCCAGCCCGATCAGCTCGCCGTCGACCTCCGCGGCCACCGCGACCACACCGGTCGGGAAGATACCGAACGCCTTGCGCAGGCGCGCGGCGTCGAGATCCTGATTGGTCCGTAGATCGGTCATGACCGTGCCTCCAACAGTGCCGAGACCACCGGCTTGGTGGCGGTGAGCCACTCGGCGTAGGCCTCGGGATCGTCGTGGCGGGAATCCACCACGTACAGGCCCCGACCGGGGACGGTGCCACCGATCTCGGTGAGCACCGGGCGCAACCCCACCTCGGGAGCCAATGAGTGAGCCGGGCTGCCGCCCAGCATCAACGGGACGGCCACACCCGACAGTCCGGTGCCGCCGGCGAAGCGGTCGAGGAACAGCTTGAGCAGCCCGGTGTAGGTGGCCTTGTAGGTCGGGCTGGCGACGATCACCAGATCGGCCTTGCCGACCTGCTCCACCAGTGCGGCGACGTCCGCATCCGCCCAGTCCAGGACGGCGGGACCCAGAGTGGCCAGGTCGACCACCAGGTCGGGTGCCGCGCCGGTCAGCTGCTCGGCGAGAAATGTTGCCGCAGAGAGTGTTCGACTCCCCGGCTTGGGATTTCCGACGACGACCGCAGTGGTGGTCACGACGCCGACACCTTCAGCGGGGCCGGTGCGGGAGCACCGAACGGGACGGCCGCACGCCCGGCCGCAGGCGGTGCCGGATGCTGCCACAGACCGCGGCGGGTCAGCTCGGGCAGCACCCCCTCGCCGAACCAGTAGGCCTCCTCCAGGTGCGGATACCCCGACAACACGAACTCGTCGATCCCGACCTCGTGATAGGCCTCGACGAGATCGGCGATCTCCGAGTACGACCCGACCATCGCGGTGCCCGCACCACCACGGACCAAGCCGACCCCGGCCCACAGGTTGGGGTAGATCTCCAGGCCGTCCTTGGTGCCCTTGTTGAGCGCGAGCATCCGCTTCTGCCCCTCCGACGCCGACTGCTTGAGTCCGGCCTGGATGCGGGCGATGTCGGCCTCGTCGATCCCGGCGAGCAGACGGTCGGCCTCGGCCCAGGCCGCCTCGGAGGTGTCGCGGGCGATGGTGTGCAGGCGGATACCGTAGGTCAGTTCGCGGCCGTGTTCGGCGGCGGCACGACGCACCCGCTCGATCTTCTCGGCGACGGCGGCAGGCGGCTCACCCCAGGTCAGGTAGACGTCGGCATGCTTGGCGGCCACCGCGATACCGGCCGGCGACGACCCGCCGAAGTAGATCTCGGGCAACGGGTCCGGGATCTGGTGCAGCACCGCATCGCGCACCGACAGGTACTGCCCGTCGAAGGTCACGGTCTCACCGGTCCACAGCCGGCGTACGATCTCGAGGAACTCGTCGGCACGGGCGTACCGCTCGTCCTTGGTGGTGAAGTCGCCGTACATGGCCTGCTCGGTGTCCTCGCCACCGGTGACGACGTTGAGCAGCAGCCGCCCGCCGGACAGGTTCTGGAAGGTGCCGGCCATCTGCGCGGCGACGAACGGCGCGGTCATGCCGGGACGGAAGGCGACCAGGAACTTCAGCCGCTCCGACAGGCTGTTGATCATCGCGGTGGTGACCCACGAGTCCTCACACCAGGCGCCGGTCGGCGTCAGCGCCGCCTCGAAGCCCAGCTGTTCGGCGCTGCGGGCGATCTGCCCGAGGTACGGCACCGACGCGGGTCGGGTGGAGGCCTCCGCCGGCTGACCGTGGCCGCCACCGACGACATGGCGGCTGTCGCCGCCGTTGGTGGGAAGGAACCAATGAAACTTCACGCCTACTCGCCCATTTCTCGATCGATCGATATCCGGCGCCGACGTTCGGCGTCGCCGGGTGCTCCGGAACAACCCCACGATTGCACCCCACACCGGTGGGGGCTGCCAAGAGTTTCCCTCTCGGTGATCGTGATCGCCCTGACCTGCGCGGGCCTCGACGGTCCTGCGGCTACTGCTGCCGCACCCAGCCCAGTGCCGGTGCGATCTCGACCGCGAACTGTTCCAGACGCCGGATGTCGAGGTCGGCGCCCGGGGTGCCGTCGCCGGCGGCCGGATACAGCCCCACCGTCGGCAGGAAGTGGGTCACCTGCCCGAGCAGTGCCGGGTCGTCGCGCAGGTCACCGAGGACGTCGGTGACGGTGCCGTAGCGGGTGACCCGCCGCAGGTACTGGTGGGTGTCCAGCGGTGCGAGGTCGGGTTTGTAGCTGTCGGCGAACTCGCGGAAGGCGGCGAGCTCGTCGGCCACTTGCTGTTCGATGGTCTCCCGGGATTCACCGACATAGGTGAATCGCAGGGCACCTATCCGCGCCTGCCGGCCGGTCTGCGACCGGGTGCGTTCCCATTCGGCCCGGTAGGCATCGATCTTGGCCCGCTGGTCGTGCAGCGCATGGTCGGCGAAGGTGCCGATCAGCAGTCCGTCGCCGGAGCGGGCCGCGGCCGCCGCGCGCTCCGGGGTACCGACCGAATGCCACAGCCGGTCACGCAGACCCGGGGCCGGCGGGTACAGCCGGCGTGGCTCGTCGTCGCCGGTGAGCGACTCACCGTCGAACAGTGCGTGCAGCACCGCGAGCTTCTCGTCGAACAACCGACGGCGGTCCTCGAGGTCGTGGCCGAATGCGATGAAGGAGTCGCCGTCGCCGCCCCCGGCTCCGATGCCCAGATTGATCCGGTCGCCGGCGAGGGCGTGCAGGGTGGCCGCATCCTCGGCCAGCCGCACCGGGTCCTCCAGCGGGAGGACGGTGACCGCGGTACCCAGTTCGATGGTCGAGGTGCGCTCGGCCAGTGCGGCGAACAGGACGAGCGGTGACGCCAGCCGGTCCTTGCCGAAGTGGTGCTGGCCCACCCACACGCTCTGGTAGCCGAGTTCTTCGGCGGCCACCACCGTGTCGATCAGCTCCGCGTAGGTCTCGCGGGCCGACTGCCCCTCCCGACCGTGTACCTGGGTGAAGAATCCGAGCCGGAACGCCGAGGTCTCGGCCTCGTCCTGGGCGGTCGGTTCGGTCGGTTCGGTCAGGGTCGAGGTCTGGGACACGGCGCTCTCCTCGAAGTCGGTGCCGGTGCCCGGAGCCACCGACGGCGTGGCGAACGCTACGACCCCGACCGCCACGCCGGCGAGGGTTGCGGTCACGCTGATCGCCACCGGTGGCCGCCCGCTCCGCCGCGAACCCACGCCGCGAACCGCGGCCGCCTGCGACGGCCAGTAGGTTGGTTCGGGTGGGAATCTTTCGACGACGCGGCCGCCCGGAATCACCCGGGCCCGGACCGCAGCGACCGGACGCGCCCGCCGACGAGCTGTTTCCGCACCTGTCGGTGGACGATGTCGCCTGGATCCGGTCGACGGCGCAGGGCATTCTCGCCGGACACGGCATCGAGGTGACGCCCAGCGGTGCCGATCTCGTGGCGGCCGACGGTATGCGGTTCGCCCTCGACAACGCGGTCACCAAGTGCCGGACCGCGCCGCGATCGGAGTGGACGGCGATCCTCGGGCACCACTTCGGTGCGATGGCGCGGATGCAGGACGGTCCGACCATCGACGATCTCACCCCCGAGCAGTTCAGCGCACAGGTCCGCACCCGGCTGATCGCCCGCGATGCGCTGGTGATGGGCGGTGTGGACATGCGGGGCTATGCGAGAACTGTCGCCGACGACCTCGCGGCCGTGTTGTGTGTCGATTTCCCCGAGACCGTCGGCTACATCGACGGGGGGCGTGCGGAGCGACTCGACCTCGACGCGGCATTCCGGTCCGGGCAGCAGCACACCGACGCCGAGCCGATCGACGAGGTGCGCCATACCGACAGCCACATCACATTCGTGTTCGGGCAGTCGGTGTTCACCGCGTCCAAGGTGTTGAACATGGCCGGGCTGGCCACGCAGGTGTTCGGTCGCGACGCCCCCTACGGCGTGGTGTTCGCCGTTCCCGACCGGACCTGTGTGCTGATGCATCTGATCGAGTCGAGCGCCGTGATGGAGGCGATCGGTCAGCTGGCACAGGCGGCCGCCGGGTTGTATGACGATGCGATCTCACCGGTGTCCCCCAACATCTATCACTGGTACCGCGACCGCATCACCCGCGTGTCCTCGGCCGATGCCGAGAACCGCAGCATCGACATCACCCCTGACGACCATCTGATGAACATTCTCGAGCACCTGAACGAGGCGAACGGAAACCAGTGAGCGACAACAGCATTCCCGTAGGCACCACCACTTCCACGAATGCCGCCGACGACCCGTATCTGTGGTTGGAGGATGTCACCGGCGACGACGCGTTGACCTGGGTGGGTGAGCACAACGACCCGACCGTCGCAGACCTGACCGGCTCGGACCGCTTCCGCGCGCTGCAGTCGCAGGCGCTCGAAGTCCTCGACACCGATGACCGCATCCCGTATGTCCGGCGCCGCAACGAGTTCCTCTACAACTTCTGGCGTGACGCCGCGCATCCGCGTGGTCTGTGGCGGCGCACCACCCTCGAGTCCTACCTCACCGACGACCCCGAGTGGGATGTCCTGGTCGACGTCGACGCATTGGCCACCGCCGAGGACGAGAACTGGGTGTGGAAGTCGGCGACGATGAACTACCCCGACTACGACCGGGCCCTGATCGCGATGTCACGGGGCGGTGCGGATGCGGCGGTGGTCCGCGAGTTCGACGTCACCACCCGAACCTGGGTGAGCGACGGTTTCGTCCTGCCCGAGGCCAAGTCGTCGATGTCCTGGATCGACCGCGACACCGTCTACGTCGGAACCGATTTCGGCCCACAGCCCGACGGTGAGGGATCGCTGACGTCGTCGGGGTATCCGCGCGTCATCAAGCGATGGTCGCGCGGACAGTCCCTCGATGCCGCCACCACGGTGTTCGCCGGGATCCTCGACGACGTCGCGGTGAGCGCGGGCTACGACCACACACCGGGTTTCGAACGGCATTTCGTCAGTCGCGCCACCGATTTCTTCAACGAGCTCTCCTTCGAAGTGATCGAGGGCGAGCCGGTTCTCGTCGAGGTTCCCACCGACTCCTACTTCTCGCTGCACCACGATTGGATGTTCGTGCGTCCGCGCAGCGACTGGGAGGTGGGCGGTCGGTTGCGGCCCGCGGGATCGCTGCTGGTGTTCGACTATCCCGACTACATGGCCGGAGGTCGGGACCATCAGGTGCTGTTCACCCCGGATGCGCACACGTCGTTGCAGGGATTCAGTGTCACCCGATCGCATCTGATCCTGTCGACGCTGCACGACGTCCACACCGAGGTCACCGTTCGGGTACTGGGCGAGTGGACCGAGGTGCCGCAGCCGGATCTGCCGGAACTGTCGACGGTGTCGGTGATCGACACCGATCCCGACAACTCCGACGAGGTGTTCTGGTCGGTGACATCGTTCACCACGCCTCCGAGTCTGCTGCACGGCAACAGCGGCGGTCCGCTCACCGTGATCAAGCAGGCCCCGGCCTTCTTCGATGCCGATTCGGTTGTCGCCGAGCAGTTCTTCGCCACCTCCGACGACGGGACCGCGATCCCCTACTTCGTCGTCCGCCGCTCCGATGTCACCTCCGGCCCCACCCTGCTCTACGGGTACGGGGGCTTCGAGAACTCGTTGACGCCCAGCTACCTCGCCACCTCCGGCCGCACCTGGATCGAGCGGGGCGGGATCTATGTGATCGCCAACATCCGCGGTGGCGGCGAGTACGGCCCCACCTGGCACACCCAGGCGTTGAAGGCCGGACGACATCTGGTCTACGAGGACTTCTCCAGTGTGGCAAAGGACCTCGTCGCACGTGGTGTCACCACACATGCACAGCTCGGTGCGCAGGGCGGCTCCAACGGCGGCCTGCTGATGGGTGTCATGCTGACCCGGTATCCGGAGTTGTTCGGCGCGTTGGTGTGCCAGGTCCCACTGATCGACATGCGCCGGTATCACCTGCTGCTGGCCGGGGCGTCGTGGATGGCCGAGTACGGCAACCCCGACGACCCGGAGGAGTGGGCGTTCCTCGGCAAGTACTCGCCGTATCAGAACCTGGTCCCGGCGGGTGAGCGCACCTACCCGCCGATCCTGGTGACCACCTCCACCCGCGACGATCGCGTGCATCCCGGCCATGCCCGCAAACTCGTTGCACGGCTGGAGGAGTACGGCCACGACGTCAGCTACTACGAGAACATCGAAGGCGGACACGGCGGCGCAGCCGACAACAAGCAGTCAGCATTCAAGTCGGCACTCGCATTCGAGTTCCTGTGGCGGACGATCGGCAGCGTGGACGCCGACTGAGCCACCGGCGGCCGGCGAGGAGTACATCGACGAGACGTGTCGAAACCCCCGCCGGCCGATCTCGGCAGCCCAACCACCCCCGCATGG
>NZ_BCNF01000021.1 GCF_001485495.1 Gordonia desulfuricans NBRC 100010
ATTTCGACACGGGTCCTCGCTACGCTCGGTCCCGGCTCAATCACCAACCCGCCGTCGACAAGTCGAGTCGACACCTCAGCTCACGAGTACACGACCACCAACGCCGGGCGGACGGCGCGATCGCCGACCCGCAGGCCGGGGTGGACCACACGGACCACGGTTCGATCCACCGCATCTGGGTCATCGTCGTCGGTCAAAGGGATGACGTCGACGGCATCCATCATGGCGACGTCGAATGCCGTTCCGGGATGTGGGGCGATCACCGACCCACCGCGCCCGACGATCAGCCGGTCCAGCCCGTCGCGGAGTGCGGCGAAGGCCACTCGGTCGGCCTCCGTCGCTGCCGTCGACGTGCAGGCGGATGCATCGGCATAGAGCTCCAGCAACTCGACCAGCAGCGGAAGGTCGGCACCGGCGCGCGCAGCGGCCTCGCGTTTGCGATCGGCGTCGACCAGCCGGTCCAGTGACTGCGTCTGCCGGGCCAGGATCCGGCCGAGATCACCGATCCGTTCCTCGAGTCGGTCGATCGGATCGGCGTCGGCGGACTTCCCGGTCTCGGTCATCCCGGTAGCGTAAACCGACCGGCCGACAACCCGGGCGACACCCGATCGCCGGCGATTTCACGTTATCCTCGCGAACCGTGGGTGTTTACGGGATCGACCTGGGCACGACCAACTCGGCCATCGCCGCGATCGACCGCGACGGCAGGCCCGAGGTGATCAAGGACTGGAGTGGTGCGCCGACCACACCGTCGGTGGTGCTCTTCCCCTCGGCGCACGATCACGTCGTCGGCGAGGGCGCCCGACGCCAGGCACGGCTCGACCCCGACCACGTGTGCACGCTGGTCAAACGCCGGATGGGCGAGGTCGACTGGCGCTACGTCGCCCACGGGCGCAGCTGGTCGGCACCGGCGGTCTCGGCGCTCATCCTCAAGTCGCTGATGTCCGACGCCGAGTTCGCCGGAGAGAAGGTCGAGCGTGCGGTGATCACCGTGCCCGCCTACTTCGGCGACGAGGAACGCCGGGCCACCATCCAGGCCGGCACCTACGCCGGTCTCGACGTCGCCGGGGTGCTCTCCGAACCGATCGCGGCGGCCCTGTCGTACGGATTCAGCCGGCTCACCGATCCCCTCGCCACCGCCACCCCGGACGAGACCGTGCTGGTCTACGACCTCGGCGGCGGCACCTTCGACGCGACGGTCATCGAACTCGCCGATCGCCGCATCTCCGTCCTCGCCGTCGACGGCGACCATCAGCTCGGCGGCGCCGACTGGGACGAACGACTCGCCCTGCACCTGTCGCGCAGGTTCTGCACCGAGCATCCCGACGCCGAGGACCCGCTCGACGACTCCGCCGGGGCGCAGGCGTTGATCCTGGCCGCCGAACGCGTCAAACACGAACTGACCGAGACCGAGTCCACGTCGGTGATCGTGACGCACGACGAGCAACGGTCGGTGATCACGGTGACCCGCACCGAACTCGAGGACCTCACCGCCGGATTGCTCACCCGCACCCTCGATCTCACCGCATCGTGTCTGGCCGGGGCCGCCGAACGCGGTGTCCACCAGGTGGATCGGATACTCCTGGTCGGCGGTTCCTCTCGCATGCCCGCCGTCACACGGGAACTCACCGCACGGTTCGGGCTGATCCCCGAACTCAGCGATCCCGACCTCGCCGTGGCCCGTGGTGCGGCGATCTACGGCGACAAGCTGGAGATCGAACGACTCGTCCGCGCCGACCTGCAGTCCCGCGGTCGCCTGCCGGGCGTCGGCGGGCTGCTCGACACCGATCCGGCCGACCTCCACTCCGCCTGTGGACGCGTCGCCGAGGCCTTCGGGCTGCCCGTCTCCGGCGTACGTCGCATGCTCGAGATCCGCGTCGATACCGTCGTGTCACGGGGCTTCGGCGTTCTCGCGGTCAGCACCCACACCGGTGGACTGCAGGTGAGTTGGCTGGTGGAACGCAATCAGCCGTTGCCGATCAGGGTGCGCCGATCCTTCGGCACCATGCGCGCCGACCAGGACCGAATCGAGCTGACCGTCGTCGAACAGGCCGGGCAGGATCTCTCGCCACGTCCGGAGGACACCAAGGTGCTGATCGAGGGCGCGATCGACGACATCCCACCCGGATTCGAGGAGAACAGCGAGGTCCAGATCAGTTTCGAGATGGGCTTCGACGGCGTCCTGCACGTCACCGCATTCCACGTGTCCGCCGGTCTCCCCCTGACACTGACCGCGAAGACCGGTGCCACGCTGTCCCAGTCGGAGGTGGCCCGCGAGCTCGACCAGGTGCAGCGCAGCCGTCGCCGGGACGGGTGAGGCATGCAGCCGTTCACGCCCAACGACTACCGCAAGCGCGTGCTGGCCGCCGTCGAACGGCGCGGCGGTGCCGACTCGTCGGATTCCTTCGAGCTCTACGACATCCCGCTCGAGGAGTCCGACAGCCTCACCGACGACGAGGTGAACACCCGCATCGACGAGGTGTGGGGGTTCTGGCAACGCCACCGGGATCATCCGAAGTACCGGGTGCTGGTGGAGCGGCTCGTCGCCGAGCATCCGCATCGCAGTGCCCCACTGCGGCAGCGGGATTCGCGGTCCGCGGAGGCCAGGACGGTCAGTGACGCCCGACAGCAACGCGACCAAGGACGATACGAGCTGCTCGACAATGCGATCGAGCGACTGATGGACCGCTACGGCGGTATCCCGACAAGCAAACGTGCGGGCCTCGACGAGATCGGGGCGATGGGCGGGCTGACCGCCGACGAGGTGACGGTGCGATTGCGCCGGTACCGGATCATCGACGACGCCGACACCGCTCCGGAGCCGGAGATGGCCTCCCCGACAACATCTCTGAGTGATCAGCGGCTGATCCAGATCACCGAGTTGCTCGCCGAGTTCAGTCGGCGACGCGACGCCCCGCCGGTACACACGCTGCTCGGATTCCTTCGACTGGACACCGACGCGATCACCGACCGCGACACCATCTCGCGGTCGGCGGCAATCCTGCGCGAGCAGGCACGGGCCCTGCCTGCGGGCCGGATGCGAGCCCTGGTGGACGAGTTGCTGATCCACGTGGAGAGCATCCTGCTCGAAGCCCCCGCGACCGCCGACGCCTATCTCCGATCGATCCTCGACGGCGTCGACGCCGCCCTGCGACCACAGATCCGGGCCGCGGTGCTCGTCGAGGACCGCCTGCATCCATCCGACCATCAGTATCTGCTCGAGCAGGCCCGCGACCTCGACCTCAGCACCCGCGACGCACGGGCACTGATCACCCGGATCGCCGCGGAATACGGCGCGACAGTGGAGAACCCGCCACCTCCACCAGCACAGACACGAGCGACACAGACACCGCCGGCCGCCGCCGGTTCGCCCGGCGAGTGGCAGGCGGCGTTGCGATCGGCGCGCAAGGCACTGCGCTCCGATCGTCTCGACGCCGCCCGTGATCATTGCGCCCGCGCCCGCGCGGCGGCCGGTGACGACCCCGTCGCACGACGTCAGATCGACGCCGTCGCCGACGAGGCCGAACGTCGCAGCGCCGCACCGACACCCGCGCAGCCCGCGACACCGACGCAGACACCAGCACCAGCCCGACAGGTGACCACCGCACCCCCGACACCCACGACCCCCACCGCCACGACGCCACCGCCGGCCGGACCCGACCTACCACCGATCACCGGGGTCACGGTCAGCGGCGACCGGTTGCTGTTCACCTGGCCGGCCGGGGTCACCGAGGCGGTCGTCGTCATTCGTTCGGATGCCCCGCCGGAGTATCCCGCCGACCCGCGGGCCACCTCCACCAAGGTGACCAACACGCGCTACGAGATCGACGGCGGTGTCGTTCTCCCCCACTCCGCAGCACGTCAGGGGCATGTCGCGGTGGCATCGTGCCGACGCGACATCCGGGGCCGGCTCGAGGTGGCCGGCAGCTTCGGCCCACAGGCGCACGCACCCCTCTGATGCGGCCGGCCCGCCCACGCCGCCACCATCGCTAGGCTGGTCGTGACCCATGCGAAGAAATTCGCAATCCAGACAAACCAGACCCGAACCCAGATCCTCCAGAACCCTGACCCCCGACGACGAAGGCAGAGAACGCGACATCATGGGAATCGACTACACCAAGCGTCCGAAGGCACAGCCCACACCGCCGCCGGCCCAGGGATACCCCGCCCAGCCGGCCCAGGGATACCCCGCCCAGCCCCAGCAGCAGCCGCCGGCCGCGCCGGTGTCGTTGTCGAAGGTCACGCTGACCAAGTCGGCACCAAGTGTGTCGCTGACCAAGCAGGGTTCGGCCACCGGGCAGATCCGGGTGAACCTCAACTGGACCTCCGGCGCCAAGGGCGGCCTGTTCCGCCGCTCGTCGGGGGTCGACCTCGACCTCGCCTGCCTGTGGGAGTTCAGCAACGGCGACAAGGGGATCGTGCAGGCCCTCGGCAACTCGTTCCAGGCACCGTACGAGGGCCGTCCGATCATCTACCTCGACGGCGACGACCGCTCCGGCTCCAACACCGGCGGCGAGAACATGTACATCGACCTGTCGGCGTCGGCCATGATCCGGCGCATCCTGATCTTCGCCTACATCTACGAGGGCACCCCCAACTGGGCGAGCGCCAACGGCGTGGTCACGCTGTTCCCGGCGAACGGCCCGGAGATCGAGGTCCGCCTCGACGAGCACGACCAGGGCGCCATCTCCTGTGCCATCGCCACGATCGAGAACCGGGGCGGCGAACTCGTCGTCAACCGCGAGGTCCGTTACATCCACGGTTCGCAGTCGAAGGTCGACGAAGCCTACGGCTGGGGCCTCAACTGGCGCGCCGGACGTAAGTAGCCACCACCTCGTCGGTCTCCACCGCGACGCACGCCTGCGCGAATCGTGTGAGGGTTGCCGTCGACATGCGCGCTCGATCTCCGTCGCCGTTCGTCCCGGAATCCGGGACGAACGGCGTTCCGGTAGGCGAGGTGCCCCCGGCGGCCTGCGACGGCTCGGCTACTGTCGACGACGACAACTACGCACCAGTCGGGGGATTGTGCTGTGACCTTCATTCGTCGTGCCCGCATACGCGGGATCGTTCCGTTCGCGCTCGCCGCCGCGCTCGCCGGTTCAGTCGGGGCGGGCACCGCCGCCGCATCGCCCACCGCCGCACCGCAGCCGGGGCCGCTCGCATCCCTGTCGACGCAGCTCGACGACGTCGCGCGGGCGGTCGCGCCGACACCGGACCCGTTCTACTCGCATGCGCCGATCGCCGCCGGCACCCCGCTCGGGACGGTCCTGCGGTCCGAGCCCGCGCAGGTACCGCTGGTCACCGCGCAGGTGCCCGGCGTCCGGGCATCGCGCATCCTGTACGTGACCACCGGCGCCCACGGCAACCGTGATGCCGCGAGTGCGGTGGTGCTGGTTCCGCCGCAGCGGCCGAGCGACAAGAGTCGGGCGCTGATCGCCTCGGGTATCGCCGACGAGAGTCTCGGCGCGTACTGCCGTCCGACGTCGTCGCTGGACAACACCTCCCCGGTGTCGAGGTTCCGCAACTCCGGCCCGTTCGACTCGGCGATGCCGTCCCTGCGCGCCGGACACACCGTCCTGGTGGCCGACCTGGTCAACGACGGGGGACCCGCCCCGGCGGCATCGTTGCTGCCGCGCACCTCCGGACATGCCCTGCTCGACGGGGCGCGCGCCGCGCTCCATCTCCCCGGGACCGGACTCGACGCGTCGTCGACGGTGGCACTGTACGGTCCGTCCGGCGGCGGTGCCGGTGCTGCCGCCTTCGGTGCCGAACTCGCGCCGACGTACGCTCCCGACCTGCACATCCCCGCGGCGGTGCTGGGGCAGATCGTCCCCGACCACCACAACTTCATCAAGGCCAACAGCGGGTCGGTGGGCGCCGGATTCGCCTTCGCCGATCTGCTCGGATTGCAGGTGGGGCATCCGGAGATGCGGATCGACGAGAAGCTGAACCCGTTGGGCCGCAAGGTGGCCGAGGTGTTCCGGTCCAGTTGCACCTTCCCCGCCTACACCGCGCTGTCCCATCTCCCGCTGGAGGCGCTGTTCGAGCCGGGGCACTCGCCGTACGCCGAGGCCGACTATCGCACCGCCTTCGCCACCCAGGCGCTGGCCACACCCACCTCGCCGACGCCGACGGCCACGCTGCGGATCACCCGCTGCGACTCGAATCTGTCGCCGGTGTCGGTGACCCCGGTCGGCGACATCGCCGGTGCCGCATCCGCCTATCGGGCTGCGGGCGCCGACGTGAGCACCCGGGTCGTCTCCTGCCTGGGGTCGGTCACCGACGTCTACGCACCCGATCTGGCCTGGCTCCTCGAACAGGTCTGAGGAGCGCCGGCGGGTCACGACCGCCCCACCCGTCGCAGCCGGGCCCGTAGGCGTCCGGGGATCTCTGACGGATTCCATTGCGGTGCAGGGCAACCGCGGGTGATCGGATACCACGCCAGGCCGATCAGCGCCGACAGCGCATGGCCGATCCCGGTGAAGGTGACGTGGGTCAGCAGCGGCACCCCGAAGACGACGACCACCCCGGCCAGATAGAGCCAGCGCCACGGGCGGGCGATGTGGTAGGTCAGCACGCCGCCGATCGCGGCGAGGAAGTAGCTGACCCCGATGTCGCGGACGTCGACCATCGAGGGGCTGGTCGCGCCCTGCCGGATCGCGTACTCGAGGGCGCCCTGACTCAGGTATGTCGCGATGACGTGCGCGCTGAACCCGACGACGAACCATCGCACCGGGCCCAGCCAGCGCTCGGCCGGGACGTGGAAGAGACAGAACAGCACCAGGTACGGCAGCCACACCTCGCCGTCGATCCAGAACAGGCTGGTGACCAGCACCCGGAACGGGTCATGGGTGAGGTTGGCGATGTTGGTGGATCGTTGGCCGAGCACCTCGTCGAGTTCGACCGGCGTCAGCGACCGCTGGATCGCGGTGGTGACGAACAGGACCGCCAGCCATGCGAAGGTGAACGGTGCACTGCGGACATATCGCCACAGTGCAGCGCCCATCGCGCTCAGCCACGCGAACCGGGACATTTGTGTCACACCGAAAGTGTGCCCGGAGTTGGGGTTTCGTGGTCGAATTCAGGCCCGAATCGTTCGAACTGCCCGAGTTGTCGCCCCGCCGGCGGTCAGTACCGCGTCCGGCCGCCGATCAACCGCGTCACGACCCCGACCACGGTGACGGCAGCGCCGATGGCCGCGGCGATCATCGCCCACCGGGTGAGGTCGTCGGCCATCGCGTCGATCGCCAGGTTCGTCACGGTGTGACCGGAGCCCTCGGTGGAGACCTGCCGGTCGATGATCGTGGTGGCGTTGAGGGCCACCACCCAGCACAGTCCGGCCGCGAGCAGTCCGCCGATCCCGATCCAGGCGAGCACGGTGCCGCGCCGGTGCCCGAACAGCAGCGCGAGGATCGCGGCGGCCGCGGCGATCACCGAGGCGCTGTAGGCGATCGTCTCGATCTGTCCGCTCACCTTGTGGTACCGGCCGGCCTCGAGGTTCCCGTGCTCGGACATCGGGACCAGGACCGGGTCACTGACGGTGAGGTCGAACGGCAGGTTCTGTTCCGACAACGCCCGGTTGATCATCGGGGTGATGTCGAGCTCCATCGTCTGGGCGGAACTGCCGGCCGGTGCCTCGTCGAACAGCCATGCGTGCTGCTGGCCGACGAGGTCGCTGAAGTCGGCGGGGAACGAATCGCCCTGGACGTAGCCCACCGCCAGCGGCCGGACGACGGCACCGGCGCCGGGGAACTCGGTCCGGGCCGCCACCTCCTCGGTGATCTCGTCGGCGATGAAGTCCTGGACCTGCCCGTCGTAGGCGAGCGGCGCGATCACCGACACGAATCCCTCGGTGTCGGTGACCCGTTGGGTGACCCACATCGACGGGAGGGCAACGATGATCGCGCCCATCGCGACCAGGGTCAGGATGGCACTCAGAAACGTCCGCACGCGACGAGGCTACCGGCGATCACTCACCGACGACGTCGCGGGCACGTCCCAGGATCAGCGGGTCGGGGGCGCCGACGAACTCCTCGTTCTTGCCCTTGTAGTCGAACAGGGACAGGACGTGCCGCATGGCGTTGAGCCGGGCCCGCTTCTTGTCGTTGGACTTCACCACGGTCCACGGTGCGATGTCGGTGTCGGTGTTGGCGAACATCGCCTCCTTGGCCGCACCGTAGGAGTCCCACTTGTCCAGCGAGGCGAGGTCCATCGGGGAGAGCTTCCACTGCCGCACCGGGTCGATCTGGCGGATCGCGAAGCGGGTGCGCTGCTCGAGCGGGCTCACCGAGAACCAGAACTTCACCAGGTTGATGCCGTCGTCGACGAGCATCTTCTCGAAGGCGGGCACCTGCACCATGAACTGGTCGTACTGATCGGGGGTGCAGAATCCCATCACCCGCTCGACGCCGGCGCGGTTGTACCAGGATCGGTCGAAGAAGACCATCTCGCCTGCTGCCGGGAGATGCTGCACGTAGCGCTGGAAGTACCACTCGGTGGCCTCGCGCTCGGACGGCTTCTCCAGGGCGACGACGCGGGCACCGCGGGGATTGAGGTGCTCGTTGAAGCGCTTGATCGTGCCACCCTTGCCGGCCGCATCGCGTCCCTCGAACACCAGCAAGTGCCGCTGACCGGTCTGCTTGGACCACTTCTGCAGCTTGAGCAGCTCGATCTGCAGACGACGCTTGGTCACCTCGTACTCGCGGCGACTCATCCGCTCGTCGTACGGGTAGTCCTCTCGCCAGGTGTCGACGACGTTGCGCTCGGGCAGCGTCAGCAGGACGGGATCGTCGTCATCGTCGTCATTCACCTCGAACTGAGTGGTGTCGTGCAGATCGACGAGGTGCTGCAGGGCCTCACGACCGTTCAGCTTGCTGAAGTCGGGCCCCAGGGTTTCGAGATCATGTAACTCGGTCACGCTCCCACGATATGCCGTGCGCGCGAACGCCGCGTGGCCCCTCGGTGAACCGGAGTGTGACCGTTGGGTGATCTTCGCCGGTTCTCACGGCGACGGCGAGGCGACGGAACCCGAAGATCAGTTCCCCAGGTTGATCGATCCGTACTTCAGGCATGCCTTGCCGGTGGTGGTGTCGGCCGCCGCGGCGAACCCGCCCGCACACCGGACGCCGGGACCACCGGAGTAGGCCTGGCCGCCCCAGCCGCCCACCGACACCGAGTACCCACCGGCCCGCGCCTGCGCGACCGCGAGCGACTTGGGGCCGGTGGTGATGGCGTACGAGGTACCGCCGGTCGTGGCACCCGAGAGCGCCGACGAACCTGGCTGCTGGTTGATCGCATTCGCGTGGCCACCCTTGTCCGAGACCGCCACGGCGGTCCCGCCGCCGGTCTCCTCCGCCCTCGCCGTACTCCCCGCACCGGCGCGTGCCCCACAACCACTCAGTCCCTGAATCCGTTGCACCTCATGACCGTTCGAGGCGGAACAGGTGTTCGCCTGGGCATCGGCGGCGCCGAGCCCCAGACCCCATGCCGCACCGGCGCCGCCGATCGCGAGCACCAGTGCTCGTACCGCAAACCTGTGGTTTCGCAATGTCGTCGGCCTCCTTGACGGATGGAAGAAAGTGGGTTACCGAGAGGTACCCGGCACAGCGTACTCCTGTGGAATCGGACGAATCCGCCGTCGAGAGGCAGGCGAGGTCACGGATCGACAACGTTCTTCCGCCGAAAACGGCAACGGGGACCGCCGGTGGTGAAACCGGCAGTGCCCGTTGAGAATTCAGCGATCAGTGGTCACAGCTTGGCGCGGCGCTCGCACTCCGCGGTGAGTCCCTTCTTCGCGGTCTCGACGGCCGTCTTCTGACCACGCTTGATCAGCATGCCGGGGAGTTTGACCTTCAGGTCGATCTCCAGCTCGAAGTCCACATGGGACCCGTCCCCGTTGGGGGTCACGGTGTAGACACCGTGCTGCGAGGCGAGCATCTTGGACTCCACCAGATCCCAGGTGCACGTGTTGTCGGTCCAGACATAGGAGACGGTCTGGTCGTCGTTGACGCCGACCGCCGAGACGGTCATCGAAACCTGGTCGGGCGTACCGTCCTCGTGCTCGGAGACGATCTTCGCCGCCTTGTGCGCCGACGACCAGTCCGGCAGGGCCTCCACATCCATCAGCACCTCCATCACGACCGACGGGGGCGCGGCGACATCGAACTCGGTTTTCGCATTGACTGCCATGCGAGAAACCTACCCTTTGCCGATCGGGGACAGGCGGTGAACCACGCGAGTGCGTGACGCGTCTCAGGCCTCCCGGTCGACGAGGTTCAGCGGCCACGCCTCGTCGGGGATGTCGCGCAATTCGCAGGCGACGTCGGAGACGGTGAACCAGCCTCGGAAATGCAGGATCTCGCCGACCATCGGATTGCGCACCGTCGCGTCGCAGCGGAACCGGTCGTGCTCCTCGTCCCACCCTTCGATGTACTTCATCTGGGTGGCGAACGGGCCCTTCATCCCGATCTTCGGTCCGCGGCCGAGCCACCGCAGCGGACCACTCTCCAGCAGCAGCTCGCCGGCCGGGGTCACCGACGGCTCGATCGGGTAGAGCAGTTCCGGGCCGTCACCGAAGTAGTCGACCAGCCCGGTCCGTCCGGAGACCAGGACGGAGTTCAGCTTCCGCGGACCGGTGGTGTAGTCGAACGAGCGCAGCACCGCCAGACATTCACGGCCGATCTCGTCGCGGTAGCAGTAGTGGCCCTGGGTGAACGGGACCATCCGGCTGGTCTTGGAGGGCAGGGCGTTGCGTTTGCCGTAGTACCAGAAGAACGGTGGCGGCAGCGCCGAACTGATGTAGACCGACTCGAGCATGCCGGTACCCATCTGGGCGACATTCGACGTCGAGTCGATGCTGTACCGCCAGGCCACGTTGGGGTGGAGCCGATCGAAGTCCGACCCGAGTACCTGTCGGTATACCGGCGTCATTGATCACCTCACTCGTCACCGTTCCGCAAGAACCTACTATGTTCCGACTCACAGGGACATACCCGAAGGAACGGAACCAGGTGACGTGCCCCGACGGGCACGACTCCGCCAGGCACCACTCGGCAGGTGGCACCCAGACAGGTGACGTTCAGACGCCGGCGGCCTCGTCACACAGACGCGCGAGCTCGGCGATGACACGATCGAGCGGTTCGACGCTGCGCCGGGTCTGACACATCCCCACCGCACCCTCGATCGCCGAGACCGTGAGGTTGGCCAGCGAGTCGGCGCGGTCGGGGTCGACCCCCTCGGCGATCAGGCGGGTCGCGATCAGCCGCAACCAGTCGCCGAAGATGCGCTGCGACTCGTCGGCTACCTCGGGTTCGGCGCGCCGGGACAGTCCACCGGCCAGGACCGGGCACCCGAACTGATAGTCGGTGTTGACCAGCATGCGACGCCAGACGTCGCCGATGCCGAAGACCGCCTCCGACGGCGAGCCGGGATGCTGACCTCCGATGCGTCGGGTGATGAAGTCACCGGCGTAGCGGACGGCCTCGGTGACCAGCTGCGTCTTGCCGCCGGGGAAGTGATGGTAGATGGACCCGCGGGGCGCCCCGCTCGCGGAGATGACGTCCCCGATCGAGGTGGCCGCCACACCGTCACGGCCGATCAGGTCGGCGGCGTGCACGATCATCCGTTCGCGCGGACCGTCGTCCCCCACACGCGACGTGCCGATGTCGCCGGAGTCGTCGTCGAACATCACCGCCACCTCCTATGTAGACCTTCATAATCAGGCGGTTCTATGCAACCATACATAACCATGACGACCTCGACCGAACCCATCGGTGATCCCACCCAGATGTCCGGCCTGGAGCTGCTGCGGGCATGGCAGGCCGCCCCCCATCACGATCAGCCCGGCATCGGCCGGCTGCTGGGGATGCGCCCGGCGAGTATCGAGGAGGGCGAGGTGCGCTTCGTGGTGACCCCGAAGCCCGACTTCTCCAATCCGCTCGGGACCGTGCACGGCGGGATCTGTGCGACCTTGCTCGACTCGGTGATGGGCTGCGCGGTGCACACGACGCTGCCCGCCGGCGTCGGCTACACGACCCTGGAACTCAAGGTGAACTACATCCGGTCGGTGGCGCTCGACGCCGGCGAACTCACCGGTGTCGGCACCGTGATCCACGTGGGTGGCCGTACCGCGACCGCCGAGGGCAAGGTGTTCTCCGCCGACGGCAAACTGGTCGCGCACGGCACCACCACGTGCATCGTGTTCCGGTAGTCCGAGCCGGGCCCGGAGACAGACGCGTCCGGACGAGCGACCTAACCGGTCCGGCGGATCGAACCCGACGACGGCCGGTCTGGGGTGCGCTCGAGGCCCAGATGCCCACGCAATGTCGTCGATGTGTACTCCCGCCGGAACAACCCTCGGTCCCGGAGGATCGGTACGACGTGGTCGACGAACAACTCGAGACCCGACGGGAAGACATCCGGCATCAGGTTGAAGCCGTCGACAGCGCCCGCAACGAACCAGTCCTCGATGGCATCGGCGATCTGTTCAGGCGATCCGACCACGACGCGGTGCCACGTGATCACCCGATCGAGCAGCTGACGCACGGTCAGGTTCTCCCGCCGAGCGATGTTGACGACGATGTCGCGAGCTCCCTGGGAACCGCTGATCGGCGCCGCGCCCTCGAGGAGCCAACCGGGAAGCGGCTTGTCCCACTTCAGCTCCGCCACATCGACGCTGAGTTGACCAGCCAGATGTGCCAGGCGTCGATCCCCGGCGAGCTCGTTCAATTCGTCGTTTCGCGACCTGGCCTCTGCCTCCGTACTGCCGAGCACGAACGACAAGCCAGGCATGATTCGGATCGCCTCGGCGGGACGGCCATGCGCGATCAACCGACTCCGCAGCTCCTGCGCGTTGGACAGCGCATCCTCGAGCGAGGCCTGTGCCGCAAAGACCCCGTCGGCGTACTTCGCCGCCAGATCCAACCCGCCGGTGGAACCGCCTGCCTGAAACAACACCGGATGCCCCTGTGGGGATCTGGGTAGAGTCAACGGCCCGTCCACCGAGAAGTGCCCACCGCGATGCCGGATCGGTCGTATCGCACCGACCTTACTGAACGCACCCGTGGACTTGTCGGCGACAACTGCGTCGTCGTCCCACGAATCCCACAATGCCCGGACGACTTCGATGAACTCGCCGGCCCGCTCGTATCGAGTAGCGCGGTCGGGTTGTTCACCACCACCGAAATTGTTCCAGGCATACCGATCACTACTCGTCACGACGTTCCATGCCACACGACCCCGGCTGAGGTGGTCCAGCGTCGAGAATCGGCGGGCGACGTTGTACGGCTCCTCGAACGAGGTCGACACCGTACCGATGAGTCCGATGTGTGTGGTCACCGATGCCAGTGTCGACAACAACACGATCGGGTCCAGGGCCAACGGTGGCGCACTCAGCGGCTGGTCGGGCGGCTGGAACAACGACGGACTGTCGGCGAGGAAGACCGCGTCGAGGGTTCCTCGCTCCGCGATCTGCGCAACACGAATCCAGTACGCCGGATCCGTGAACCACGACGGATCGGAACTCGGATACTGCCACGCGGCTGGGTGCATACCGTCCGAGAGGACATTGACGCCCAGATGGAGCTCTCGATCAGCCATTGTTCGCCGCTGTCGGATCGGCCGGCAGGATCAACTTCTTCGTCTCCGGATCGGTGGCGATGAACTTCTGTACACGCGGATCCTTGAACGCCTTGATCAGGTTCTGGATGTTGTCCGACTCCACGTAATTGCTGCCGACGGTCAACACAGATGCGAACTGGTTCGGTGACGGTGGCGAGAAGATCAGCTTGTCCTCCGAGATACCGGCGGCCACAAATGACTCGGCGTAACCGACGACGGCATCGAGTTCGCTGAGCGCTCGTGGCTGCGCACCGAAGTCGAGTAGCGTGAACTGCAGATTCTTGGGGTTCTCGACGATGTCCTTGGGTGTCAACGTGGCAACGTCAGCGCCCGCGCGAAGCTTGATGAGCCCGGCCTGTTCGAGGTACCACAGACCTTGCGCCTGGTTTGCGGGGTCAGCCAAGAGCGAGACCCGCGCATTTTCCGGAATATCTTGCGGTGAGGAGTATTTGTCCGACCAGATACCGAAGATCCAGTGGAAGAACGGACCCGTTCCCGCCTGTTCTTTGAAGTCGGGATTGGAATCGAGGACCTGGCCCAGCCAGTGTTCGTGTTGAAAGATCGTTCCGGCCAGCTCACCTTCGCTGATCGCACGATTGATCTGTGTACTGTCAGCGATACCAGTTCCCTCGACCTTGATATCGTAGTCGGCCGCGACGTTGTCCCTGATGAAGTCGATCACCGCCTTCTCAGCCGGATTCGACTCGAGATAAGCAACTTTCAGAGTTGCCCCGGACTCGGTCACCGCCGAATCCGAGCCGCCCACGCGACTGTAGACGAAGGCGGCCACGATCGCGCCGATGACAACCACCGCACCGACGATGAATGGCCAACGCTTTCGCTTGACAATCGTGAACCCCTGCTCGGACTGATCGTTTTCAGGGGATGTCTGGGTACTCATGACCTGATGTGTTCCTGTCTGACATGCAAGAGGAGGGGTCAGCCACGCTTGGCGCGGCGGGCGAAGAAATCGCCGGTGAACTGAACGATCGCAACCGTGACGACAAGTACGACAACCGTTGCGATCATGACGTTGTTGTCGAACCTGAGGTATCCGTATGTCACTGCGACATAGCCAATTCCGCCAGCACCGATGGTCCCGGCGATAGCCGAGTACTCGATCATGCCGATGGTGTTGATCGTCATGTTGCCGATCAGAGCCGGCACTGCCTCGGAAAGTTGGGCTTTCGTGATGACCTGTAGATGGGAGGCACCGGAGGCGAGTGCGAGATCGGTCACTGCATCAGGAACATCTCGCAGCGAATTCTCGACCAGCCGCGCGAAGAACGGCACTCCTGCGACCGCCATCGGCACGATCGCTGCCCGGATCCCGATCGTGGTACCCACCACGAAGTGGGTGAACGGGATGATCGCCGCCATCAGCACCAGGAACGGCAGCGACCGTCCGATGCTGACAATTACGCCCAGGATCTTGTGCGCGGTCGGATTCGGAAAGAGTCCGCGCGGTCCGGTGTTGTGCACCAGTACGCCCAGGGGCAGACCGAGAGCGAAGACGATCAGCATCACCACGCCGACCATCACCAGCGTTTCCTTGTAGGCCGGAATGATCAGAGACGGTAACTCCGAGAGCGGTGTCGAGGTGGATGCGAGGTTCTGTGTCGTGGCGGCCAGCACACTCACGCTGCTACCTCGACCTTCTTCTCCGAGTTGGCATCCGAGACCTCGATGGCTTCCAGGCCCCACTCCGACAGAAGTCCGGCGATGTCGAGACCGTTGCGCGCAGCAACCGACACGACCGCCTGCCCGATCTGCACTCCATTGACCACTTCGACTGCCGCCGACTGCAGCTCCACCGGAACGCGAATCGCGCGGCTCAACCGCTCGATCCAGTCCCGTGCGGCATGCGCGTCCCGATAGAGAACCCGCCACAACTGCCTATCGGGTTGGCCCGCTGGGACATCGACGCTCGGGAGCAGACCTCTGCCCAGCTCGGATACCGGATCGGTCAGAAGATCAACGATGTCGCCTTGTTCGACGATCTTGCCATGATCGAGCCGCGCGACGCTGTCGGCGAGATTCCGAACGAAGCTCATGTCGTGAGTGATGGCGAGGATGGTCAGATCGAGGTCGCGACGCAACTCGTCGAGCAGATCGACGATCGATGCGGTCGTCTCCGGGTCCAAACCCGATGTCGCCTCGTCGGCGAGCAGCACGGACGGACGCAATGCCAGCGCCCGGGCAATACCCACTCGTTGACGCTGGCCCCCGCTCAGCTGATGTGGATAGTGGTCAGACCGATGCGAAAGACCCACGCGATCAAGCAGTTCGGATACCCGTGCCTTGGTCTCCGCCGGAGTCACGCCCAGGCACTCCAGAGGGAGTGCCACGTTGCCGGCCGCAGTTCTCCGAGACAGTACGCTCGACGCCTGAAAGACCGTTCCAATCCTGCGCCGAGCAGACCTCAACTGGGATTCCTTCAGGCCCGTCAACTCCTGACCCCCGACTACGACGCGGCCCGAAGTCGGCTGCTCCAACAGATTGATACACCGTGCGAGCGTGGTTTTTCCGGCACCGCTGGGACCTACGACAGCGAAGACCGTGCCGGTATCGACCTCAAGATCGATACTGTTCAGCACCGTCGCCGATTGTCCATGATGGGTAAATGTCTTGGTCAGTTGATCGAGGACGATCACGCCGCCCCCACTGCCTTGCGCGGAACGGGCACAAGATTCGCATCAGCGGGTAGACCCAGATGTTCACGCAGCGTCGAACCCGTGTACTCCGTACGAAACCGCCCTCGCCGCTGCAGTTCCGGGATGACGAGATCGGCGAACTCCTCGAATCCGCCAGGCGTATACCCGGCCGAAAAGAGGAACCCATCAGCCTCTCCACCGTCGACGGCAGCCTCGATCTGGTCGGCCACCTGAGCCGCGGTACCCACGAACTGCGGCAATAACACACCCTGGGCGTACAGCTTTCCGATATCGCGCAGCGTCAGGTTCTCGTTCACACTCAGACTCCGAGCGACTTCGAAAAGCCCCTTCGTCCCTGGAACATCGATGTCGGCGATCACAGCGTCGAGGTCATAGCCGGAGAAATCATGGTCGGTGTGCACCGACAGCGTGATCAATCCATCGGTCGGATCGGCCAGTTCGTTGTGGAACGCCTGCTTTTCCCGTGCGATCGACTCGGTCTCACCCACAAACGGAATGAACGACGGGAGTATCTTGACGCCGTCGGGATCACGACCGAAGTCGGAGGCTCGCGACTTGATGTCGTCGTAGTAGGCCTTACGCCCCACAGACGTCGGGTCGATCTCGAAAATCGCTTCTGCCCAGCGCGCAGCAAAATCCCGCCCGCGGGTGGATGATCCCGCTTGAAAGATGACCGGCCGTCCCTGCGGTGAGCGGGGAACCGACAGCGGGCCCCGAACATCGAAGTTCTCCCCGTGATGATCGAGCCTGTGAACCAGGTCCGGGTCGGCGAAGACACCCGCCTCTTTATCCTGGATCAGAGCTCCATCGTCCCAACTGGCCCACAGCCTGAACGCGACCTCAAGCAATTCCTCGGCACGGTCGTATCGCACGTCATGGTCGAGGTGTCGGGCAAGCCCGAAGTTCTGCGCCTCGACGGTCGTATTGGAAGTCACAACATTCCAACCGACGCGGCCGTGGGTCAGATGATCCAGAGTGGCAAAGCTCCGGGCGAGGTCGTATGGCGAGTAGAACGTCGCCGACGTGGTCGATACGATCCCCAGGTTGCGCGTGACACCCGCGACGACAGGAACGACGAAGCGGGGATCCAACCCGGCTGCACTCTGAGTACCGCGAGCGAGCGGGTCACGAATATCGTTGCGGTAGCGGGCAGGAGTCGCAGAATTGTCGGCAAAGAAGACGAAGTCCAATTTCGCGCGTTCGAAAACCCTACCGAGGTGCTGGTAGTACTCCGGTGTGAGAAACCCGGGATCACTGCGTGGATGACGCCACGAAGGATGACTGTGGGTTACATTCCCTGCAATCAAAAACCCGCCCAAGTGAATTGGACGCCCATGTGCCGACATCGAGATCTCTCCGTTCGTTGCTGGACCGACTGCAGCCGACCACCACGCATCGGCCTGAACAGTGTCCAATTGAGAGATTCCGCCAACAACGTTTACGTTCATGCACGGCAAAAGACGGGCCGGATTCGCCTGTCATAGCCGGCCCGAGTCACCAAAAAGCGGTTGCATCATGATCCGATTTCTCATCGAATCATGATGCAACCGCGGCGATTCAGGATTCTAGCGAGCCACCAGGTACAGATCACGCAGCTTGTTCTGCGCGGCCTCGTCGATACCCAGCCCCTGGGTGAAGTAGCCCTCGATACCGCCGTAACGGGTGTCGACCTCGGTGAGCGCGGTCTCAAGGTAGGCGCGGTCCACACCGAGCACCGGCAGCAGGATGTCGGGATCGCCACCGGCCTCGGCGAATTCGTCGAAGATCGGCTTGAGTGCCGGGATCAGACGGTCATTGGTCAGCAGGTAGTCGTGGAAGACGTCGTCGGCGGAGACGCCCATCAGGGTCAGGAACGACGCGGCGGCCCAGCCGGTCCGGTCCTTGCCGGTGGTGCAGTGGAACAGCGACGGGTGCGGGTGGTCGCCGAGCAGACCGCGGTAGAAGGACTGGTAGGAGCGCAGTGCGCTGGGCAGCGAGACGATGCCCTGATAGGTCTGGGCGATCAGTTCCTTGGCCTTGCCGCCGGACAGTTCCTTGCTGGCCATCGCGACCGTCTTCGGGTCGGCCAGGATCTTGCCGAGGTTGGCCGGGACCGCCATCGCGGCGTCGGCGAGCACGTCGAGATGGATGTCGGTGACGTCGGGCAGCGTCGGATCGGGCAGCGCATCCCGCTCGGCGGTCGAGCGCAGGTCGTAGATGGTGCGGACGCCGAGTGATTCGAACGGGGCGACGTCGGCGTCGGCGAGCGACGAGAAGTCGGTCGAGCGGAACAGCACGCCCGGACGGACCGCCTTGCCGCCGCCGGCCTGCCAGCCACCGAGGTCACGCAGGTTGGGCAGGGTCGCGATCGGACTGGGAGCACCTGGAGTGGAGGTCATGTCTCCCATTCTCACCAGGAATCGAGAGGACAGCCGGACGACGCCTGGGCACGGGGCCTGCGTGTCACGATTCGGACGATCAAGCGGCACAAAACACCACCGACTGTTCGGATATCCTGAACACATGGCCGAGCTCCCCACATCGCCGACGACCCGCCCCACCGCCGGCGACCGGATTCGGGCGGCGCGCCTGTCCACCGGGATCTCGTTGCGGGAGTTCGCCCGCCGCCTCGGCCTCAGCCCGGCCACCCTGAGCGCGATGGAGAACGGCCAGACCGGCATCACCGTCGACCGCTTCGAGACCATCGCCGGCGAGCTCGGCATCGAGCCGTCGGCGCTGTTCGACGGCACCCACGCCACCGCCCCGACACGGCCCGACCCCGCTCCCGCGCTCCCGCCGACGGCATCCACCGGCGGCCGCTGGCGCGTCTACGAGGGCCCCGAGGTGACCGATCCCGTCCTCGCCGCAGCCCTGCGGTGCATCGTCGAACGCGGCTACCACGGCTGCACGATCCGGGATATCGCCGCGGCGGCGGGGATGTCGGTGAGCGCGTTGTATCACCACTATCCGAGCAAGCAGGCGATGCTGGTGACCCTGTTCGACCACACGATGGACGAACTGCTCGACCGGGTGACCGCAGCCCGGGCAGACGGCTCCGACGATCCGGCACAGGAGCTGGCGCTGATGGTGGAAAGCCTTGCGCTGTACCACTGTTGCCGACCCGGTCTGGCGTTCTGCGGACATGCGGAGATGCGTGGTCTCGCCGAGCCGGATCATCGTCGGGTCGCCGATCGCCGCGTGGCACTACAGCGTCAGTTCGACGCGGTGGTCGAGCACGGCTGCACGAGTCGGCGATTCGCCACACCCCGCCCCCGCGAGGCCGCGCGCGCCGTGGTCGGCCTGTGCATGAGCGTCTCCGAATGGTTCGACCCGGCCGGTCCGGACACCCCCCACGAGGTGGCCGCGCTCTACACCGACTACGCGCTCGGCCTGGTCGGATGCCACCCGCTCCGCCCCTGAACCACCACCGAGTGTTCGGATATCCCGAACAGTTCACCGAGCCGCCATCTGGCCCTTCGGCCATCCCGACTGCCGGTCACAGGCATTGACACGACAGGATCGGCCAGGCACCCTGACAGAACCGATCGATCGTTCAGTTTGAGGAGTGTCCATGAGTTCAGCCCCCGATTCGTTGCGCGGACGCACCGCCATCATCTCCGGCGGAAGTCGCGGCATCGGCGAGGCCATCGCGGTACGCCTGGCGCAGGCCGGTGCGAACATCACCCTGCTCGCCAAGACCACCGAGCCGCATCCGAAGTTGCCGGGCACGATCTACACCGCCGCCGAGGCCATCGAGGCCGCCGGCGGTCAGGTACTGCCGGTCGTCGGCGACGTGCGCGACGACGACCACGTGGCCGACGCGGTCGCGCAGACCGTCGAGCGCTTCGGTGGCGTGGACCTGGTCATCAACAACGCCAGCGCCCTGGACATCTCGCCGACCGAGCAGCTCAGCATGAAGAAGTACGACCTCATGCAGGACATCAACGCGCGCGGCGCATTCTCCCTCGCCCGCGCCGCCATCCCGCACCTGCGCAAGTCCGATCACGCGCACGTGCTGACCCTCTCGCCGCCGATCAGCCTGGAGCCGCACTGGTTCGACTCGATCGGTACCGCCTACACGGTGTCGAAGTTCTCGATGACCCTCGTCGCCCTCGGCCTGGCCCGCGAACTCGCCGCCGACGGCGTCGCATCCAATGCGCTGTGGCCGCGCACCATGATCAGCACCGCCGCGGTGCGCAATGTACTCGGCTCAGAGTTGGTGTCGCGCAGCCGGAGTCCGCAGATCATGGCCGACGCCGCCTTCGCCGTCCTGTCCAAGGACCCGGCCGCCGTCACCGGTCAGACCTTCATCGACGACGAGGTGCTCGCCGCCGAAGGTGTCACCGACTTCGCCCAGTACCGGACCGCCGACTCCGACGACGACCTCGAGCTCGACTTCTGGATGGTCCGCGGCGGGCGCGGGTAGCGCACACACACCGTCGACGCAGACGGCGCCCGGCTCACCCAGCATCTGGAACGCCGGCGCCGTCTGTGCGGTGTCCGGATCAGGCTGTGCGGTATCGGGTTCAGGCATCGGCGCGCTCCTCGGCGATCTTGCGCAGGGCACCGGCGAAGACCTCCGGCGACTGCGCACCGGACACCCCGTACCGGCCGTCGAGGACGAAGAACGGCACGCCGGTGATCCCATAGGCGCGGGCCTGGTCGAGGTCGGCGTCCACGGCCTCGGCGTACTCCCCCGACTGCAGGCTCGCCCGCACCCGGCCGGCGTCGAGGCCGATCTCGCCGGCCAGTTCCGCCAGCTCGTCGATCCGTCCGACGTGGCGCCCCTCGGTGAAGTATGCCTTGAACAGCCGTTCGGCCATCTCGATCTGCCGCCCCTGCCCCTTGGCGTAGTGCAGCAACTCATGGGCTTTGAGGGTCTTGGTGTGACGCAGCGCGTCGAAGTCGTAGTCGAGGCCCACCTCGGCGGCGATCCCGGTCATCTGGTCGAGCATCTGGTGGACCTGCGCGGGCGGCATCCCCTTGTGTGCGGCGAGGAAGTCCACCTCGGATCCCTCGAAGTCGACCGGCGTATCCGGCGCCAGCTCGTAGCTGTGATAGGTCACGGTGACGTCGTCGGCGAGGCCGGATTCGGCCAGACCCGCCTCGAACTTCCGTTTGCCGATGTAGCACCAGGGGCAGGCGATGTCGGACCAGATGTCGACGGAGATCGGGCTCATGGACGGATTCAACGCCTGCGGGCCGCCGCGGATTCCGGCGGCCGGATCACCCGGCCGACAACCCGTCGACGACTCCGAGGAACGCCGCGGCCACCGGGTTCGGGTTCTCGTCGAGGCTCGCGATCCCGACGGCCAGGTGCACCGGTGGCCCGCCGATCTGCCGGAGCACCACACCCGGCACATGGATGGTGGCGGCACGTCCGGCCGGCACCGGCGCCAGGCCGGCCCCCTCGGCGACGGCCCGCAGGACCAGCTCGTCGTCGGCCTCGTGGCGCACCGTTGGGGGTGTTCCGCCGGGCCAGATCGATGCCAGCCGGTCGTAGAAGCCCGGCGCGTTCTCCCGCGGCCACAGCACCATCGGCTGACCGGCGAGGTCATCCGGATCGATCCACTCCATGTCCGCCAACCGATGCCCGGCGGGCACGGCGAGCCGTACCCCCTCGGTATCCACCCGGCGGACCGTCACACCCGCGTCCACGTCCACCGGCAACCGCACCACCCCGGCATCTGCGGCCCCGTCGGTGACCTGCCGCAGATTCAGCGCCGAGAACCCGCGGTGCTCGATCACCGTCACGTCGGGCCGGCGCCGTCGGAACTCGGCGATCGCCTCGCCCACCCGCCCGCCGGCCCACGAACGTGTCAGCGCCAGCGTCAGCGTCCCGCCCCCGCCCTGGGCGGCCGCCCGAATCCGCTCGGTCGCCCGATCCGCGGCGGCCAGCAGGTAGCGCGCCTCGCGAACCGCCACCTCGCCCGCGGCGGTCAGCGCGATCCGGGGCCCCTTCCGATCGAACAGCTCGACACCCAACTCACGCTCGAGAACCTTGATCTGCTGGCTGAGTGCCGACTGCGCGACGAAGAGCTCGGCGGCGGCGCGGGTGAAGCTGAGATGGTCGGCGACGGCCACGAGATAGGCCGCCCGTTGGAGGTTCACCCTGCGATCATAAGCAAAACCGATCGACAGATCGGAACTCTGTGTTGGACGGGGACACCGAGATCGTCCGACGCTGGACGGGTCAGCATGGCACCGACGACGAATCAAGGAGACCGCCACCATGCCCCTTCACCACGACACCGACGACGGCTCCGCACCGGTCCCGGCAGCCGACGGCGAGTGGTCGGCGATCCACGACGGGCTGGCCGCGATCGTCGGGAGAGCCCACGTCCTCACCGACGCCGACATGGTCGCCGGATTCGTCACCGATTGGACCGGCCACTGGCACGGTCGTACCACTGCGGTGGTCCGCCCCGCCGACACCGGCGAGGTGTCGGCGGTACTCGCCCTCTGCCACCGCGCCGGGATCGCCGTGGTCCCGCAGGGCGGCAACACCGGGCTGGTCGGCGGTTCGATCCCGATGAACGGCGAGGTGGTCTTGTCCACGACCCGGCTGGACCGCATCGAGGAGGTCGACCCGGTCGGCCGCACCCTCGCCGCCGGTGCCGGCGTGCGCGTGGCCGCGGCCCAGCGCGCCGCCGCCGAACACGGTCTCGCACTCGGCACCGACCTGGCCTCTCGGGAGTCGGCCACCCTGGGCGGGATCGTGTCCACCAATGCCGGCGGTGTCGCGATGGTCAAGAACGGCAGCACCCGTTCCCGACTCCTCGGGGTGGAGGCCGTTCTCGCCGACGGCCGGGTGGTGACCCGCTGGACCCCGCTGACCAAGGACAACATCGGCTACGACCTGCCCGGCCTGCTCGCCGGAGCCGAGGGCACCCTCGCGGTGATCACCCGGGTCCTGCTCCGGCTGGTGCTGCCCGCGCGCACCACCGCGACCGTCCTCGCCGGCGTCGACACCATCTCGGCCGCACTCACGCTGCGCGATGCCATCTCGGCCGCGGGACTGACCCTCGAGGCCGGCGAACTGATGACCGCGGACGGACTCGACCTGGTGTGTGCGCAGCAGGGTGTGCGCCGTCCGCTCGGCACACGCACCGCCTACACCGCACTGTTCGAGGTCTCCGGCCCGGCCGATCCGGCAACAGCGCTCGTCGAGGTGCTGTCCGACGCCGACTCCGGCGGCAGCGTCGTCGACACCGGTGGTCAAACTCGATGTCGCGGTGCCACTGCCGACGATGCAGAACTTCCTCGACGAACTCTCCGCCTTGCTGCACGACGGCTTTCCCACGGTTCGGCCGATCTGCTTCGGGCACTTCGTGGATGGCAACGTGCACGTGAATCTGCTCGACGTGCCGGCCGCCCGACGCGACGAGGTGACCGACGCGGTGCTGCAGACGGTGGCCCGTCACGGCGGCAGCATCAGCGCCGAGCACGGCATCGGACGCGCGAAGCTGGCGTGGATCGGACTCGGCCGCGACGCCGTGGACCGTCAGATCATGGCCGCGGTCCGCACCGCCTTCGACCCGGACTCGATCCTCAATCCGCACGTGCTGCGCTTCGCCTGACCCACCCGCCAACCCTGGTCCCGGTACGCCGAAAGCCGGCCACCCCGTAGGGTGACCGGCTTTCGGTCGAAACGCGAAGTGCGCGTCGGGTTCTGATCAGATCAGAAGCCCATGCCGCCCATCTCGTCGCCACCCGGCATGGCCGGAGCAGCGTTCTTCTCGGGCTTGTCGGCGACGACGGCCTCGGTGGTGAGGAACAGGGCCGCGATCGACGCAGCGTTCTGCAGCGCCGAGCGGGTGACCTTCACCGGGTCGTTGATGCCGGCGGCCAGCAGGTCCTCGTACACGCCGGTGGCGGCGTTGAGGCCGGTGCCCTTCGGCGAGTTCAGGACCTTGTCGGCGACGACGCCCGGCTCGAGACCGGCGTTGACGGCGATCTGCTTGGCCGGAGCCGACAGCGCAACCTTGACGATGTTGGCGCCGGTGGCCTCGTCACCCTCGAGCGACAGGTCGTCGATGGCGGGCTCGGACTGCAGCAGGGCCACGCCACCGCCGGCGACGATGCCCTCTTCGACGGCAGCCTTCGCGTTGCGGACGGCGTCCTCGATGCGGTGCTTGCGCTCCTTGAGCTCGACCTCGGTGGCAGCACCGGCCTTGATGACGGCGACGCCGCCGGCCAGCTTGGCCAGGCGCTCCTGCAGCTTCTCGCGGTCGTAGTCGGAGTCGCTGTTCTCGATCTCGCCACGGATCTGGGCCACACGGCCGGCGATCGCGTCGGCATCGCCGGCACCGTCGACGATGGTGGTCTCGTCCTTGGTCACGACGACCTTGCGAGCGGTACCGAGCAGCTCGACGCCGGCGCCCTCGAGGGACAGGCCGACCTCTTCGCTGATGACCTCGCCACCGGTGAGGATGGCGATGTCGGCCAGCATGGCCTTGCGACGGTCACCGAAGCCCGGGGCCTTGACGGCGACGGACTTGAAGGTGCCGCGGATCTTGTTGACGACCAGGGTCGACAGGGCCTCGCCCTCGACGTCCTCGGCGATGATCAGCAGCGGCTTGCCGGCCTGGATGACCTTCTCCAGCAGCGGCAGCAGGTCCTTGACGGTCGAGACCTTGCCCGAGACCAGCAGGATGTAGGGGTCCTCGAGGACGGCTTCCTGACGATCGGCGTCGGTCACGAAGTAGCCCGAGATGTAGCCCTTGTCGAAGCGCATGCCCTCGGTGAGCTCCAGCTGCAGCCCGAAGGTGTTGGACTCCTCGACGGTGATGACACCTTCCTTGCCGACCTTGTCCATCGCCTCGGCGATCAGCTCGCCGATCGATGCGTCGCCGGCCGAGATACCAGCGGTGGCAGCGATCTGCTCCTTGGTCTCGACCTCCTTGGCGCTCTTCAGCAGGGAGGAGGTGACGGCCTCGACGGCCTTCTCGATGCCGCGCTTCAGACCCAGCGGGTTGGCGCCGGCAGCAACGTTACGCAGGCCCTCACGGACGAGCGCCTGAGCGAGGACGGTGGCGGTGGTGGTGCCGTCGCCAGCAACGTCGTCGGTCTTCTTGGCAACTTCCTTGACGAGCTCGGCGCCGATCTTCTCGTACGGATCCTCGAGCTCGATTTCCTTGGCGATGGAGACACCGTCATTGGTGATGGTGGGGGCGCCCCACTTCTTCTCCAGGACGACGTTGCGGCCCTTCGGCCCCAAGGTCACCTTGACGGCGTCGGCGAGGCTGTTGAGGCCCCGCTCGAGACCGCGGCGGGCCTCTTCGTCGAACGCGATTTGCTTGGCCATGGGTAAGTGATCCTCCGGTAGGGGGTGACACCAGGTGTACGGCCGGACTCGGTGCCCGCGACGGACGACCGGTGTGTCATGTGGGTACCGATCTCACCGTCCCGACCTGGCACTCGCAGTGCGTGAGTGCCAAGCTCCGTTTTAGCACTCGGACATGCCGAGTGCAAGGTCGGGATGTGGCGTCCGTCCCCACGACCGGCACGCCTGCGGGCAGGCTCACCCCTGCGCGAGCACCAACGGCACCAGTTGTTCGTCGGCGGTCCACGAGCCGTGGTGTCCGATCATCGTCGCCTCGAACGGTTCACCGACACTGCACACCAGCACGGTCCGGTCCTTGGCGACGGCCACCACGTCCCCGATCCGGGGTACGACGGCCGGGGCCACCTCCGGCCCGAACCACCGTTCGTCGAGGGTCTGGGCGCGGGTGGCCACGCGGACGTCGTCGCCGACGCGCGCCTGCCAGGTCGCGACGACGTCGGCCGCCGACGCCGGGTCGGCGAGATAGAGGTGACGGACCCGGGGTTCACCGCCGATCGTGGCGACCCCGGCGGTCAGGTCCTTCTCGGTGTCGAGGTCGATCCGGCGGCCCGCGGCGATCATGCCGTGATCCCCGGTCACCGCGAGCATCGCACCCGAGGGCAGATCCGAGGCGATGTCGGCGACCAGGCCGTCGATGCTGCGCAGCATCTTGCGCCACGACGCCGACCCCGGACCGTCGAGGTGTCCGGCGCCGTCGAGCTTCGGGTAGTAGGCGTAGACGAAGCGACGGCCCGCCGACCGATCGGCCAGGGCTGCGGCGATGCCGGCGCGGACCTCGTCCTTGCCGGCCGCGGGGATGTGGGTGCCGGCGGCCCGGAACGCCGACCGTGTCAGGCCGGTGCCGGCGAACTCGCCGGGCATCACATAGGTGACGGCCACGCCCGCATCGGCGAGATCACCGAGCGCTCCGGCCAGCGGCGCGACGCGATCGGGCGGATAGACCGCCGTGGCCGGCTCGCCGTCGGAGCGGTCCAGGGTCCAGCGCAGCGCGTTGAGCAGCCGCGGCGGCCCCTCGACACGGGAGTCGTCGTCGGGCCGGAAGCTGTAGCCGATGATCCCGTGGATGCCGCACGGCACGCCACCGGCCAGGCTGGTGATGCTGGCGGCCGTCGTCGACGGGAAGCCGGCACGCAGTGTGGTCGCGCGCAGCGTGGTCAGCGTGGGTGCGTCGGCGGCATACCGCTCGAGCAGCCGGTCCCCCAGGCCGTCGACCAGGAACACCACCACGTCACGTGCGTCCACCTCGGGCAGCCCGGCTCCCCCACCCCAGGTCTCACCGAGGCTGCGGGCGGTCCACGGGAGCACGTCGGCGAGGGTGGGCCGACCGGACCACTGGGCGGGTGGCAGCTCGGCGAGTGGCTCCGGTGCGATCGGCATACCGGCAATCCTCTCATCCCGTCATGACGTCTCGAGACCACACCGACGCGAATCGCGCAGGGTTGAAATCGGCGTGAGAACAACCCCTCCCCTCAGCTGCATACAGCTGTATACAGAAGTGGACACATCGGGGGACGACATCAATGCAGAGGAAACGCCTTGTCCGAGATCACCTTTGACGATCCGCAGATCCAGCAGACATACCGGGCCATCGGCGAGAAGTCGCCGTTCGTCTATGGACTGACCAACTACATCGCCGCCAACCTGAGCGCCAACGTCCTGCTCGCGGCCGGTGCCGGCCCGGCGATCGGCGCGGGCGCGGACTGGCCTGCGGTTTTCCCGGCCGGGGCTGCGGGCGTGTGGATCAACACCGCCGCGGTGATGAGCAACCCGGCCGAGGTGCTGCGCACCGTGGCCGCCGTGGCGAGTGAGGCCGGAACCCCATGGGTGCTCGACCCGGTCGCCCACGGTGCCGGTGCCGCCGAGTACGACGGCGTGGTCAAGTCCCTGGTGGAGCTGCGTCCGGCGGTGATCCGCGGCAACGCCAGCGAGCTGATCTCCCTGGCCGGCGGGGCCACCACCGGCAAGGGTGTGGAGACCACCGCCGGTTCCGACGACGCGGTCGAGCACATCGAGCGCCTCGCCCGGCAGTCCGGTGCCGTGGTGGCGGTCAGCGGTGCCACCGACTACATCACCGACGGCACCCGCACCGTTGCCGTCCCGGGCGGCGACGCCCGCCTGACCAAGGTCACCGGCGCCGGGTGCAGCCTGGGCGCCCTGACCGCCGGTGCCGCCGCCGTGATCGACGACGCCTTCCTCGCCGCGGTCACCGCGCACGCCGCCTACGCCCGGGCCGCCGAGCTCGCCGCCGCCCAGGTCGGGCCCACCGGTGGCAGCGGCTCATTCGCCGTGGCCCTGGTCGACGGACTGTACGCACTGGCGAACTGAGTTATCCCACAATGCATCTCGCAGCTTTCCTGAACGCCGGACCGCAGGGCACCGTCGGCTGGCGTCATCCGCACGCCGGTGACGGCTTCCTCTCCGCGGCCCACTATGTGAAGATCGCCCGCGTCCTGGAGGACGCCGGGTTCGACCTCGCCTTCATCCCCGACTCGCTGGCCGTGCCGCGCAGCCTGGGCAACTCCTTCGACCCGGCGGTGCGCTGGGGCACCGGCACACCGCGTCTCGACCCGATCCCGGTGGCCACCATCATGGCCGCGGCCACCACCCATCTCGGTATCGCGGCCACCGCGTCGACCGGCTACCTCGAGCCCTACAACGTCGCGCGGACCTTCGGCACCCTCGATCACCTCACCGACGGCCGCGCCGGCTGGAACGTGGTCACCAGCTTCCAGGACGCCGAGGCACAGAACTACGGACAGGAGAAGCTCCCCGACCGGGCCACCCGGTACGAGCGCGCCGAGGAGTTCCTCGAGGCCACCACCCGTCTGTGGGACAGCTGGTCCGACGACGCCCTCGCCCCGGACAAGGCGACCGGCGTCTTCGGTCGACCAGAAGAGGTGGAGGCGGTGGACTTCCGCGGCCGTCATCTCGCGGTCCAGGGACCACTCGGTGTGCCCCGGCCGCCACAGGGTTATCCGGTGATCATCCAGGCCGGCGCCTCCCCGGCCGGTCGCGACTTCGCCGCACGCTGGGCCGACGTGATCTTCTGCAGCCACGAGTCACTGGATTCGGCCGTCGACTTCTACCGCGACATCAAGCAGCGCGTCGCCGCACGCGGCCGGGATCCGCAGCAGGTCAAGGTGCTTCCGGCGGCCACCACGGTGGTCGGCACCGACGCCGCGGAGGCGCGCGCCAAGCACGAGGCCTTCGTCGAGCTGGTCACCCCGGAGGCCGGTCTGTCGCGCATGGCCTACCACGTCAACGTCGACCTGACCCGCTACGACCTCGACGGTCCGCTGCCGTCGCTGGAGGAGGTCGGGGTGGAGGGCCACTATCGTGAGATCGTGGAGTTCGCCGAACGCGAGAAGCTGACCATCCGGGAGATCGGCCGCTGGTACGGCGCGCGCACCGAGGGTGACATGGTGGGTTCGGCGTCGCAGATCGCCGACACCATGGAGACCTGGCTCGATGCCGGTGCGGCCGACGGTTTCATGGTGCAGGCCACCCATGTCCCGGAAGCGTTCGAGGACTTCGCCTCCGCGGTGGTCCCGGAACTGCGCAGCCGTGGTCTGCTGTCCGAGCAGCCCGCGGGTCCCACCTTGCGTGAGCGCCTGGGGCTGCACCGACCGGAACGCGGTGAGTGGCGCAACCGTGCCGCGTCGACCGCTCCGGTGGTGGTGGGCTCGTGAGTGCACCAACAGCTCTGGTCGACGTCGCGTGGCTGGCCGAGAACACGGCGTCGGTGGTGATCCTCGATGCATCGATCCGCCGCGGTGACGGCGAGGAGGAGCCCGCGTTCTCCTCGGGCCGAACCGATTTCGAGGCAGACCACATCCAGGGTGCCCGGTTCGCCGATCTGTTCACCGAGTTCTCCGACCCCGACGATCCGCTGCCGTTCATGCGGCCGTCGGCCCGGCAGGTCGCCGATACGCTTGCCCGCCATGGCATCACCGACGGTACCGAGGTGGTGGTCTACGACCGGTTGAACGGCGCATGGGCGGCGCGGCTGTGGTGGGTGTTGCGGTCGTTCGGTATCGGTGCGCGGGTGCTCGACGGTGGACTGACCGCGTGGACCTCCGCCGGTCTGCCCACCGAGTCGGGACCGTCCCGGCCGGTTTCCCCGGTGACCGCACCTGCGGTGCAGGATCATTCGGATCTGGTCGCGCATCTCGACGAGGTGGCCGCGGCGACCGGTCTGCTGGTGTGTGGGTTGCGGCGTGAGGAGTTCGACGGCGATCCCGCCGATCCACTGTCGGGACATATTCCGGGATCGGTGAGCCTGCCGTATGCGCAGACCCTCGACGCGGCCGGTCGCCACGATGCGGCCGGCACCCGGAAGCTGGCCGCCGAGGCAGGCATCGGTGTCGGCGGACCGGCACCCATCCTGTACTGCGGCGGCGCGGTGAACGCGGCCGGGGTGGCCCTGGCACTGCACGAGATCGGGATCACCGATGTCCGGATCTACGACGGGTCGCTGTCGGAGTGGCGGTCGAACCCGGAACGGCCATTGGCACAGACGGTCTCATGAGCGCCCGCGACGACGTCTACGAGATCATCCGCACCCGTTTGACCACCGGGTTCTACGACGCCGATGTCACGCTCATCCCGGGCACGCTGAGTACCGAGTTCGAGGTGTCACGCACACCGGTCCGGGAGGCGTTGGGGCTGCTGGAGCGCGACGGCTTGCTGCGCAGCACCTCCCGCGGGTTCGTGCCGTGGGTGCGTTCGGAGGAGGAGGTGCTCGAGATCTTCGAGGTCCGCGCGATCCTCGACTCGTCGGCGGCAGCGGCTGCCGCAGAGCGGCGTACCGAGGCCGACCTCCTTCGGCTGCAGGATGTCTCGACACGATGTCGGGAGATCACCGACGTCACCGAGCTGCGTCGGCTGCTCAACGACTGGCACGACGCCGTCCGCTCCGCCGCGCACAACACGACGATCAGCACCCTGCTGCACCGTCTGGATGCGCACGTGAAGCTCGGAGCACCATGGAAACCCGACGGATCGGTGGAGTCCCGGCCGGTCACCGAACGGCTCGACGAGCACGAGGCCGTGGTCGCCGCGATCGCCGACCGCAACCCCGACCTCGCACACAAGCTGATGCGTGAGCATCTCGCCCACGATCAGCAGGCCCGAATCCGGCAGGGGTTCACCGGACGTCGGTGATCGGGCCGGAAGGTTCGGACGCCCGTCAACTCGACATCCGTTGATGATTGAGACATCCCTGGAAGGAACTTGTCAAGCAGCCGGCTGTGTTTGGGCCTGTGACCAGGCAATCGAGGGGTTGTAAAGCTCGTGTCGGGCGAGGCACCCATGAAGGATTCCGATGAGCTTGTTCGCGAGTTGCCGAAGCGCAGCATTGTGCTTGACGTCCCGCTTTCTTTGCTTGTTGTCAAAGGCCCGCGCATGAGAGTCATATCGGATCGCTTCCCCTGCCTGTTGTATCGCCGCATCCAACAACCACGTATTGGTGAAATGTCGGGCATGGACCACTCTCGATTTCCCCGACTGCTTGG